>JBNATO010000001.1:0-12369 GCA_049701555.1 Thermacetogeniaceae bacterium
TACCATTTACTGTTAGAGCAGGTCCTGCCCAGTTGTTATTATCACGGATTCGGGATATTATTTATGTGGAAAATCTTTATACCACGTGCCACACATTTCAGCGCCAGCGCCCGTATCCACGATCTTGACCAATAATCGGGATGGACCAAGATATAAAATGCAGGTTGTTCTTTTGTTCGAATCAAAGATTCGATCTGTTTTGTCGAAAGCCCTACATTTCATCGAACGCCAGCATCGCTAAGGTATTTTACAGCCGAGAAATCCAAATCAAGATAGGCTTCTCCCAAGATATCGACTCTACGCTTAAGACCTTCGTCCTTTAAAAAAATATCATAGTTTGCCTGATAACCATGTTTTCTTACTCGTGGATTCCCATGGGAACAAACCGTCTGGACATTGACCCCAGCACGCCGAAAACGAGCTAGTTCTTCCTCGAACAAAGCTATAGCCTTATCGAAGTCTCCATTGCAACGGTCTAAAGTGTCGTAGTGATACCCAATCTCAAAACCCTCGTTCTGCAACTGTAACATTAAAGGAATATCGTAGGCCCTAGTATTGGCACGAAAATAAAATGTTGATCTTAAACCAAGCCTAAGTTCCGCATCAGCAATGTCCTGCGCCCGGCGAGGGTTCCACTCCACATCATGACGCAAAATCACAAAAGGAGAGGATTGCTCACTGGCGAGATAATCTCTGACCGTAATTACTCTATAGCCACTTTCTATAAGAGCACGCAAAAAGCTTTGGTAAGCCTTAAGCGTAAAATCCAAGATGTACCCCCCTAATTCGAGGTGATAAAACCCCACCTTAAACCGCCCTTAATTTTGGAGCACTTCAGTGATCACCTGGGAAAGCTTTTCTCCAAGAACCTCAATGCCGTGATATCGCTCTACATAACAGCGGCCATTAGCACCCAGGCGTTCCCTCTCCTCCGGCGGCATCTGCTTGATCTGGAGAATAGCACGAACCAGCGCTTCCGGGTTGTCTGGCTCCACAACGAGACCGGCCTCAGCTTCCTCGACGACCTGATTAGCTGCGCTACCTGACATAATTACAGGCTTACAGCTAGCCAGATAATCATAAAGTTTATTTAGGCTAATGCCGTACTTATAAACACCAAGTGATTTTAAACAAAATAGCAATAAATCTGCTTTCCGCAGCACTGCCGCCACCTTGGACTTTGGCACAGGGTCCAAAAACGTAATATTGGTAACCTGCATTTCACGAGCCATCCGAAGAAGACTAGCCTTTTCAGGCCCATCCCCAACTAAAAAGAAATGCACATCCGGGTCTGCGCCAGCCATCAATGCTGCAGCATTGATCAAATTGTCTAGGCCGTTGGCAGGCCCGTGCGCTCCTGCATAAACCACTTTAAACTTATTCCTCTGCTCCTCAAAAACCCTCGCAACTGCAGAAGATGCATCCAAAGGCTCAACCCTGTCAAACCGGCGGAGATCGACACCGTTAGGGATCCAGACAATCTTTTCCGGGTTTATGCCCCGCCCGGCTATATAATCCCCGGCATAAGGGAGCAAGACAATGATCTTATCTGCCTTCTTATACATCAATTTTTCCCATGCATAGAGCAACCGCGCCATCAGCCCATCCTGCCTCATGGCACCCATATCCACAGCTGTCTGCGGCCATAGGTCGCGGACTTCAAAAATAAACCGCGCCTGGTATTTTCTCGCAAGCCACCACCCAACCAGCGGAGCAACCGGGTGCATCGAAGAGCCGATGATCACATCTGGTTTCTCAAAATTTTTATGATGACGCAAAACGGCGAAGCCGTAAGACAGCATGTTCAGAATCCTGCGCCAATCATTGCGCTGGTAAGGTACTGTTTCTAACCACACGAACTTGACACCATTATGGTCTTCTACTCTTAAACCCTCTCCAGGCGCGACCTTAACATACTTATGCGTGACATGATCAAACCCAGACGCAAAAATGGTGACTTCATACCCCCGTTTGACCAACTCCCGCCCCAGATCGTAGTGCCTCGTCCCGCCAGCCATGTCTGGGCTAATGGCATAATGATTTAGAATCCATATATTTCGTCTGTTTTCCATCACAGGCCTCCTCATAGACAACAGCTATCTCCTAATTAAATCAACCCACCTCCAGCAGTATTTTCACAATCAAAGTCCCGCTGTTTCAATCGCCATAGGGGTTTGCATTAACCCCGCGAGGGCCGGTCAAACTTGCGAAAACCCCTTTTGCAACATTTTCTGGTGACAGATGCGTGATCAGTCTATTCCACCCCAGCTCCACCAGTTCAACCCACTCCGTCTCATCTCTCAAAGTGACGCAGGGTACACGGTGAAAAAAGGCCTCCTTCTGCACCCCGCCGGAATCGGTGGCGATGAGGCGGGCGTTTTGCTCCAGCATAACCATATCCAGATACCCAACCGGCTCGATCAGGTACAAGCAGCCAACGGCATCTTCAAAAAGCTCGCAGCGCTTCAGGGCATTGCGCGTTCGAGGATGTATAGGAAAGACGACCGTTATCTCCTTTGAAACCTCGCGAAGGCCTTCCATGATGGCACGGAGCCTTGAGGGGTCGTCGGTATTTTCAGCCCGGTGAATAGTAACCAATACATACTTTCGGCTTTAATTCTAGCCTTTCCAGCACACAGCTTTCCCGGTGAGCCTTCTCACCGTAAAATAGCGCTGCGTCGTACATCACGTCTCCCACCAGGCGGATTCGCTCTTCGGGGATGCCCTCCCGGCGCAGGTTCTCCGCCGCCCTCTGAGTCGGAGCGAACAACAGGTCAGCAGCGTGGTCAGTGAGCACCCGGTTGATCTCCTCGGGCATGTGCCGGTTGAATGACCTCAGGCCCGCCTCTACATGGGCTACAGGGATGTGGAGTTTCACCGCAGCCAACGCCCCTGCCAGGGTAGAATTGGTGTCTCCATAAACTAGCACCCAATCCGGCTTTTCTTTCAGAAGCACTTCCTCGATCGCTTCCAGCATCCGACCGGTCTGCGCCCCGTGCGAGCCGGAGCCAATCCCGAGATTGTAATCTGGCTCAGGGATCTCCAGTTCGCGGAAAAACACGTCGGACATGTTTTCATCGTAGTGCTGGCCGGTGTGGGCCAGAATCTCTTGCACTCCAGAAATCGCACGCAGTGCCCGTGAGACAACCGCGGCTTTGATGAACTGCGGGCGTGCCCCCACAATCGTAACTAACTTCATCTGCCCCTCCCCAATGTCTTCATGTAAAAGGTCGCACCCTCCCATAACCTGCACAGGTCGTCTAGCAAGTTAACATGAACATTTGCCCGCCAATGACGGGGATGGACTAAAATGTATACAACTGGCTCTTCAGCTTTTATGGCTTCCAATGGGTTTTGGGGTCTCCAGAATTTCGGGTAAGTGGCATCCGAATAACGGCCCGTTATAAAGCGCATGAACTCAAGATCATATACTTCAAGATCAATATCCACTTCTTTGCGAAACATATCATCTTCAAGGATAATCCAATTAGGCAAGCCCAACTTCCGGTTTATCCAGTCGCCATGAGAAGCAACAATACGCATAGGAAGACCGGTCTGTTTACGTAGATTCGTCAGGTTCTGAGCAAATATCTGGCGAATGACGTTTAAGTGGGCTAATACCGCATTTCGGTCAATAAGACCCTTTCTTTTAGCATATGTTGCAAGCTCTTCATAATGATAGCTTGCTTCTCCACCCATAGCTTCAATTTCTTGCATCAGGTTAATGTCTAAAGTAGATAAACGGAAATAATAAGACGTTTGCAATTTTAAGCGTTTTTCTATTTCCCAAAACTTGTATGCTGTACATGAGTCAGTGTCTATATCATGTCGTACAACAAGGTACTTTGACCCAGCTTTTATTCTTTTATTTCTCAAAATTTGCCAGAATGACTTTACCGAATGCACTTCATATCCGTACTCTAAAGCATATTCAAGCAGCAAACGCCACTCACTCAATCTATCGGGAAGGAGGAAATCTGAGTAAAACCGGTTAGCTATTCCTTTGAACACTTCGAACACCATGACCACCTGACACGGTACGGTTTGAAACCCATTCGCTCTTTAAAATAACGCAAGCCAGGCAGGGCTCCAAAAAAGGTGTCATACATTATCCATTTAGGAACTCCTTGTTTATTCTTCAACTCGATCAAGTAGCGAATAATCTCGCTCAATAACAGATACATAATGCCTTTCTCCAGATCGTCCCCATGACCTAGGAGTCTGGAAACCACAGCAACCTCTCCATAAACAGGAACGTAAGCATAGGCCCTTAGTAACCCCTTCGCATTAAAAACTCCAAACATACTGGGTATTTTTTCGAGGCAGGCAATCAGTTCCTGCTCCTCGATGTAAGTCTTAGCCATCGGCTTTCCTTGGCGTATTGGCTTAGAACGATTTATGTCCAGCATCTCCTGTAAGTGTTCCAATGGTGAAAATTCATCAAAATAGTACCCTTCCGCAAAGGCGCGCCTACGATTTGTTCGCAACGCCTGTTTATCCTTGCCTCGTAAGTACTCTTCAAATGTATCCGGTAAAGGGATCAAAGCAACACCCCATGCCTTATTGCGAATAATCTTGTATCTGGGGTGTAACCTGATAAAATACCGATAGGTCCGTGCGCCTTCTTCGTCTCCCCACATCCGAATTTCTACACATTCTAAGTCCAACAGTTCCTTGAGAAGAGCCCACAAGCTGAACTTTCTACCATGCCCCATTTTTAAACAAGCCTCCGATATAGCGACAGCAGCTTTTCTTTTTCGATATCCCAGTTATATCTCTCTTGTACAGCCTGCCGCCCTCGCCTTCCCATCTCCTCGGCCTCATCCGGATGTGTCAGCAAATACTGGATTGCCTCTGCGATTGCCTTGGGATCTAGAGGATTCACCAACAGCCCACATCCTATTCCATCAACTATCTCCCGCCACAAGGGGAAGTCAGAAGCGATCACCGGGAGGCCAGCGGACATATATTCAAAAAGCTTTACAGGCCAAGCCTCCAGGTAATTGGGTCGCGGATGTAATATAACCAATCCTATCCGCGCCTCCCAAAGAAGACGCGCCACAGATGCACGGTCCTGCCAGCCCAAAAATTCTACATGATCCCAACCCGGCAGGCAGCGCACTTCCGATTCCAGAGTTGGAGGAGAAAATTCTCCTGCCAGAACCAGCCTGGTATCGCTTAAGCTTTCAGGCAAAAGGCTCATCGCCTGGACCATTTCCCTGATACCCCTTATTGCGGTAATCCCGCCGACATAAACTATTTTGGCAGGGCGCTGTTGATATGGAATAGATTCCGGCGTTATAAGCTCATTCAGGATAGGGAAGTTCTGCACAACCACTGTCTTGTTTGATGGAAATCGCCTGGCAATCGCAGGCGTAGCAGCCACGATACCGTCAAAAGCTCGTGATGCTACCGCCTCAGCCACTCGTGCCGCTCCTGCCACCAGCCTGCGCAAAGGCTTTGGGATCCATTCTTTGCTCAATATTTGCTTGGGCAGGTCTTCATGAACATCGTAAATGACTCGCTTGCCTTTAAGCTTTAGCAGCATTCCTACGGAGATCAGTTCCGGATCGTGGAAATGATACAATGCAGCATTTTCCTTGCAGGCCAAACAAAAAGCTTGGCATGTTATTTGCAACATACGAGCTATTCGGTTTCGAGGCTTCGAAAGAGAAATAATTTTTACACCTTCAATGATTTCATTTCTATTATATTGAGCAATCAACGTCACTTCATGATAGCCAGCTTCTATAAGAGATTTTGCCTGTTTGTAGAATATACGCGTATCGAAAGGCTGATGAACAGTAGTCAATATAACTATTTTCTCGCTCATCTATTATCTGCCTCTTAATTTTATAATTTATGCTTTGTTATGTTTTACTAATTTTTCTGTAGTTGTGATAATTCCAATTGCTAAAGCTAAATAGAAGAGAGTATTTTGAGTTATAACAACATCACTGACAAGAGAAACTGCAAAGATAGCTATTAAATTTGATAATAAAGATATATTTAACATTTTCCAATATAAATCATGTTCACTATTAATAATTAACAGATTTAGCTTTAAAACACATATTATTAACCAAATTATAACAACTACGCCAACAAGTCCCAATGTTAAGAAAAAATACAAGGGTACGCAATGAACATATGAAACATCGTAAAATACACCATTTGGTCGATAATATTGATATTTAAAGCCAAAACCATGTCCTAAGATGGGTTGTTCTTTAGCGAAATGCCAAACAGCTACAGCTTCACTCATCCTTGAGAGTATTGAGATATTTGATTCACTTTGAAATTCATTTAAGACATTGAATCGTTCGTAATATCTAATGAAAATGTTAAAGAGTAATTTATTTTGATTCTTAATCATAATTCCAAAAACCAGACAAAATAAAATAATAAATATAATAAATAAAATTAAAATCATCATTCTCTGTCTAAAATGAAACCATTTAATTTTTTTACAATTTTTATAGCAAAATATACTAAAAACTATCCCTCCCAAAATTAATGCAATAATATAGGAACGTGTAAAACTAACTAGTAATCGAAATATGAACAGAAAGAGGAAAAATAATTGCATTCCTACTATAAAATTATCTTTTGCTGTTAGATATATCGCAATTGAAATCATAATCGCAAATAGATAATATATTGATATATAATCAACACCTGCTAACCGAGCGTCTAAAAAACTTCCATGAAAAGCTACGGTTAGTATATCATTAATCGATATTGCCGCACTAGTTAACAAAAATGACCATATTAATTCATTGATTTCTTGCTTAGTTTTAAATTCATTCATAATTACAAAAACGAGTAACATATTTAGAAAAACACAAAAGCTTCTAAACCAATCGACTAAATTCACCCCATTGTTTAATGCTTTCACCGATGAAAAGGCGCAAACTAAAAGAAATAAACTCAAAGGTAAGTTAACCAATGACTTAAACAATTTCTTATTTCTTACTAACAAAAGCTTTGCTGACCAACCAATAAAAATCACAATACTAAATAAAATGTAAATAATTTCTAAATATGATAATTCAAACGTACTACGTGTTAAACCTATTTGTAAGAATAATAATGCAAAAATACCTAATTTGGGCTTTAAGAATATAATGAACATAATTATTCCTGCAATTATATATATAAGCATGCATTTTCCTAGGGTTATTATGATTCCTGCTCCTAGAGCACAAATTGTTATTTCAGGCCAATAACTTCTATAACTTTTGTTATAACCTTTAGCCTTAATGATAACAATGTTTTCATTACAATTCATCATTATTTTCACCTTGTCTGTTGATAATAAACCTGTGTTTCTCACCCTTATCAGCTAGTATTGAAGGCATATAATCAAATGTAATTTCAATATTGCCAACATGTCTAAAGAATGATTCTCTGATGAACTTCTCGTCTTTATCACTATATGTTGGTCCTCTCACTATTCTACAAATGATGCTTCTTTCTGAATTCTGAATTATTTGATATTGTTTAATATCAACCTTTCCAAATAGTACCGTTAAAACAGGGCTCCCTATCATCTTTCCATTTAATACCAAAATATCCGTCGCCCTGCCAATTAGCTCTTTAAGCAAAGGGAGTTCCCTTTTGCAATGACATTTGTCGTAAATCATTATTCCGATATCACCAGTATCATATCTAATAAACGGTAATGCATAATTATATAAGCTGGTCGCTAAAATCCTACCTGGCTTTCCTACTATCTGCTTTCCATCCTTGTCAACCACTTCAAGAATAGATCTTTCCATGTCAATATGCATTCCGTTATGATATTCACATTCATAAGCTGACACTCCTCCATCATTCAGCCCATAATTATCAAATACACTTGTTTTAAATACTTCTTCGATAACTTTTCTCTGATTATCGAGCAATTTTTCGGCTGTAGAAAAGATCGCTTGAGGCTGAAATTTTAGTTCAATCCCCTTTGTCTTAACAAATTCTGCAAGTATGTAAAGCGATGATGCATATCCCCGGATAAACCCCGGCTTGAATTTATTCATATTCTCCACATAATTTAATAAAGCCACCTCGTTCATGCCAAACGAAGAATAAGAGCGTCTATTAAGCATATAATCCTGGATTTTCTTTCTTATTGCTGAACCAGCTTTAGGAATTAGAGATGTACCAGCAATAAATGCTATCTTATCACCTAATTTGTAACCTCCATAACTCCACCCTCTATATAACAATGCAATTCCTCTCTCATAATCTTCTACTGACATTCTATATTTAAGCGGTTCACCCGTAGATCCGCCCGTTGAGCCATTTACATACTTCATTTGTACGATATTCTTAGGAATTAAGTCCTGCCAGTTCGACTTTATAATTTGCTTTGTTAATATCGGCAATTTTTCCAAATCCCGAATGGAAATGATATCGTCTGGCTTCAACCCTATATCATCAAATAAACGAGTATAGTATGGCACATTATGATAGGCATATGTTATTAATCTTCGTAACTGTTTTACCTGTTTCTCCTGCAATACCTCAAATGGCAAGAATTGCGATTTTTTGAATATTTCATAATACGATAAAACTCCTGGTCTTTTAAGTTTATATCCTAACCAGAAAATTGCGTTATCTAACATAAATTTCTATCCCCCATGCAAAAATTAAAGCAAGAATAAAGAAAGTTACTAAACAATTTCTGCCTCCTTCAAGAATTTTGATACAACATTTTGAATTTTTTCACTAAGTTCCGGCCAGATTGGAAGAGAAAGAACTTCTGCAGCCGCCTTCTCTGCTTCCGGCAGGCTGCAATTGTTATCGGCGTAGACCGGCAACTTGTGCAAAGACACCGGGTAGTAGACCATTGTGCCGATGCCCTGCTGCGCCAGGTATTCCCTTACCTGATCACGCTTCCCATTCAAGACCCGCACTGTGTACTGGTGATAGACGTGTTTAGCATAGGGTGCCTCATAAGGAGGAACGATGCCCGGAACGTCCTTTAAAAGTTCATTATAGCGCTGTGCGGCACGGCGCCTCGCCTCGTTCCACTCGTCGATGTGCGGGAGCTTCACCCTCAAGATGGCGGCCTGGAGCTCATCCAGCCGGGAGTTGTAACCAATCATCTCGTTGTAATACTTCTTCTTTGCCCCATGAACCCTTAGCATACGTGCTTTCTCCGCAATCTCATCGTCGTTGGTAGCAATCAACCCGCCGTCGCCGCATGCCCCGAGGTTCTTAGAGGGGAAGAAGGAAAAGCAACCGGCATCCCCTATTGTACCGAGCTTTCTCCCCTTGTACTCCCCTCCGAAGGCCTGGGCAGTGTCCTCGATCACTTTCAGGCCGTACTTCTTCGCTACCTCCATGATGGGGTCCATGTCCGCCGCCTGTCCGTAAAGGTGCACAGGCAGGATGGCCTTCGTGCGCGGGGTAACAGCCTGCTCGATCAGTTCTGGGTTGATGTTGAAGGCCAAGGGGTCAATGTCGACAAAGACCGGGGTCGCACCAAGGCGGCTCACAGCCTCAGCCGTGGCGAAGAAGGTGAAGGGTGTGGTGATCACCTCATCCCCCTCCCCGATCCCGGCAGCCTGCAGGGCGATCACCAAGGCATCGGTCCCGGAGTTGACGCCGATGGCGTGCCTGACGCCCAGGTAGGCGGCTGCTTCTTCCTCAAAAGCTTTTACGTTCGGTCCCATGATGAATTGGCCTGACTTTAAGACTCCTTCAACAGCTGAGATCAGCTCATCCCACAGGGACTCAATCTCCGGCTTTAGGTCTAACACAGGTATTTTATTCAATCCGCTCAACGGCTGTTACCCCTTTCTTTGCATATTTTTTTCCGCACTCGCGGCACACTGCAGTACCGTTGGAAAACTTCAGCGGCATGCCGCACTCACACGCCCAGCCGATGATCCGCGCCGGAACCCCGGCTACAAGGGCATAAGGCGGCACATCTTTGGTCACCACTGCCCCGGCGGCGACGAACGCCCACTCGCCAATGGTAACCCCGCAGACGATCGTGGCATTGGCTCCGATCGACGCCCCCTTTTTCACAAGGGTAGGAATGTAGTCAGAGCTCTTGTTGCGGGGATAGGCCGACCGCGGGGTCTTGACATTGGTGAAGACCATGCTCGGCCCGCAGAAAACGTAGTCCTCTAAAACAACACCCTCATATACAGATACGTTGTTCTGAATCTTGACGTTGTTGCCTATTTTAACGTTGTTGGCCACGAAGACGTTCTGTCCTAAGCTGCAGTTTTCTCCGATTTCAGCACCACCCATGACATGGCAGAAGTGCCAGATCTTCGTGCCCTTGCCGATTTTTGCACCAGGATCGACGCAAGCTGTCTCGTGGACAAAGTAATCTTTTTCGCTCATGCTCTCGTTCCCTTTAACGCTCCATCTGCTTTTTCTAATACTGCCATGACCTTCAGAGCGCTCTTCCCGCTGGAAAGGGGCTCCTCCCTTTTTTCTAGGCACTCAAGGAAGTGACGGCACTCCAAAAGCAGGGGCTCTTCTCCCCTCTCAAAGACCACTTCAACCCCTTCGTCGCATGCCTCAAGCGTCTCATTAACCCACTTCCGGTGAAGGACTACTTTACCTGTGAGTTCATCGTAGGTGAGCATCCCCTTGGAGCCCACAATGGTGAGGCAGCGGCGCTGCTCCGGCCACAGCCAAGAGACGTGAAGGTGCGCCATCACTCCAGAGCTGAATTTGAGATGAAGATAGACGTCATCCTCAATCTTCGGCTGCAGGAAGCACTGCCCCCTTGCCGTAACCTCCTGAGGCTCCTCACCGATAAGGTAAAGGAGGACTGCTAGATCATGCACTCCAAAGCTCCAGAGCACGTTTTCCACGAAACGCACCCGTCCCAGCTTCAGCCTCTCCTGGCAGAGGAAAGCCACATCCCCCAGGGCTCCGGATTCAATATATTCCTTAATCCATTTAATCGCCGGCTGGTAGAGGAGAAGGTGCCCTACCATGAGCAGGCGGCCCTTCTCTGCTGCCAGGGACACGAGTTCTTCCGCCTGAGCCAGAGAAAGGGTGAAGGGCTTTTCGATAAAAACATCTTTCCCAGCCAGCAGAGCTTTTTTTGTCAGCTCATAATGGGTTACCGCCGGAGTGGCGATGGCCACAGCGGGTGCATCGCTGGCAATGGCCTCAGAGGCATCCTGGTAAAAAGCAACACCCGGATACTCTCTTCTCAGACTTTCCCGCAGAGCCTCGTTGGCCTCAGCAACACAGGAAAGCTCGCCCAAACGGCTGAATGCTCGCACCAGATTCCTGCCCCAGTTTCCGGCGCCGATAACCCCTACTCCCATAGTCTTCTACTCCTTTTCAACGCTCAAATTTTGATGATCTTGTGGCGGTTGCGAGCCACGTTTTTGGTGGCATTGCGGGTATCGACGACAACCCTGGCATGGTCGACGACAAACTGATAATCTATACAGCTGTGGTCAGTGATGATCAGCACAAGATCTGCTGCAGCGATCGCTTCCGGTGTAAGCTCGACGCTGGAAGCGCTGAATATAGGGCAGTGCTTGGGCTCGATCTCCGGTATAAAAGGATCGTGGTAGGTTATTGAGGCGCCCCGTTTTATGAGCTGAGCAATGATCCGCAAGGCTGGAGATTCACGAATATCAGCGACATCCTTCTTGTAGGCCACGCCCAGAATAAGGATGTGCGACCCGTTGACAGACTTCCGCTCCCTATTCAAGGCCTCAGTCACTTTATCCACGACATAGTAGGAAACCTGAATGTTGATTTCCCCAGCGAGCTCGATGAAGCGGGTCTGGAAATCGTACTCACGGGCCTTCCAAGCAAGGTAGAAAGGATCTATCGGGATACAGTGGCCTCCGACACCAGGCCCCGGGTAAAAGGTCTGGATTCCAAACGGCTTTGTCCCAGCAGCATCGATGACCTCCCAAACATCGATGCCCATTTTGTCGCAGAGCATCATCAGTTCGTTGACGAGGGCGATATTCACCGCACGGTAAGTGTTTTCAAAAACCTTCGTCATCTCGGCAACAGCGGGCGAAGATACCGGAACTACCTGCAGCACCGTCTGGCTGTAGAACGTGCAGGCCACATCCAGGCACACTGGAGTGACGCCTCCGACAACTTTGGAGGTGTTTTTCGTTGTGTAACGCTTGTTCCCCGGGTCAACCCGCTCCGGCGAAAAGGCCAGGAAGAAGTCTTCACCTACTTTTAGCCCGCTTTTCTCCAGCATTGGGAGAATGACCTCGTTTGTCGTCCCTGGATAAGTTGTGCTCTCCAGAGTCACCAGCTGTCCCGGCCTCAACCTCGCAGCGATCTCTTTGGTCACATTGACGATGAAACCGTGGGATACAAAGGGTGCTCCCGCGAAACCCGTCACCACCGACAGTA
>JBNATO010000001.1:12379-40131 GCA_049701555.1 Thermacetogeniaceae bacterium
CGTCGGAACACAAATTACGATCACATCAGCTTCCGAGAGCCACTCAAAGCCAGTGCTCGCCTTGATCTTCCCCTCCTGAACTAGTCTGAAGAATTCGGCATCGTTGACATCGCCAATATAGTTTTCTCCCCGGTTGATTTTTTCGGCCCGTACAGGGTTCTGCTCGATCCCTAAGACCTTGAAGCCAACCTTTGCCTTTTCCACAGCAAGGGGAAGACCCACATAACCCAACCCAATCACAGAAACCAAAGCCGTCTTGTTAACGATTTTCTCCTTTAACCGAAGAGCGTGTTCAGAAAGCTGTAGGAGCCTGTCCGATGTTGTTGCCTGCAACTGCTTTTCCACCATAAATTCCTCCCTCAAAGCAATTAAATGACCCTTCAAAATGACGACCGTCAGCAACTAACTCTTCTCCTCTTCGCTTTCCTATCAGGCGTTCGATGAGAGCAAAGGCATCCTGCCGGAACTCCTCTAAGCAGGCGCTTTCAAGTTTGGCAACCAGGAAGGCGACCTCCCGTGCTGCTTCTTCATCCTCGCTGTTCCTGGCGATGAGGATGCGGCTGTGCCTGGTTGCGGTCATCTTCTCCCGCTCGGTGAAGAGCTCTTCCCTCAGCTTCTCCCCCGGGCGGATACCGGTAAATTTGATCTCGATGTCCTCGTCGGGCTCCAAGCCGGAGAGGCGGATCAGGTCTCTTGCGAGGTCGACGATCTTCACAGGTTCGCCCATGTCCAGGACAAAGATCTCTCCCCCTTTGGCGAGGGCGCCAGCCTGGATGATCAGTTGCACGGCCTCCGGGATGGTCATGAAGTAGCGCTCCATCTCTGGGTGCGTCACCGTGACGGGGCCGCCCTGGGAGATCTGCCGCTTGAAAATGGGGATGACGCTCCCTCTGCTTCCCAGGACGTTTCCAAAGCGTACCGCCGCATACCTTGTCTTTCCTCCCCTTGCCTTGTTTTCTCTGTCCAGTTGCTGGATGAGCAGCTCTGCCGCCCGCTTTGTTGCTCCCATCACGCTTACTGGGTGGACAGCCTTATCGGTTGAAATGAGAATGAAGACCTCTGCACCATACCTCTCCGCCGCAGACGCGACGACGTATGTCCCGAAAATGTTGTTGGAAACTGCGTGCTCCGGAAAGCGCTCCATCATCGGCACGTGCTTGTAAGCAGCGGCGTGAAAGACCACGTGAGGGAAATACTCCTTGAAGATCTTCTCCACACGCTCTCGATCGCGTATGTCGGCAAGCTGTGCAGATGCCCTGAGCGCTGGAAATCTCTCTCTGATCTCCTGCTCGATCTCGAAGAGGTTATTTTCCGAATTATCGAGGAGAACCAACAGTGCAGGCCTAAAACGAGCGATCTGCCGGCACAGCTCGGAGCCGATGGAGCCACCTGCTCCGGTGACCAGAATCACCTTCCCGCTCAGGTAAGCGGCGATCTCCTCAAGGTTCAGCTGCACAGGCTCCCGACCGAGGAGGTCCTCCACCTGAACATCCCGGATCTGGCTGATAGACACCCTGCCATCGATCAACTCATACACCCCCGGCAGAGTCTTCAGCCTGGCTCCAGTTTCCTTGCAGATGTCGACGATCTCTCGGATGGCCCGCCCAGGAGCAGAGGGAATAGCGATGATTATTTCATCAACTTCATGCCTTCTGACTATGCTGGGTATATCCTCCCGCCTGCCGAGAACAGGGAGCCCCAGCAAATACAGACCGTGCTTTCGGGTATCATCGTCAATAAACCCGATTGGCTCAAGGCCGAGCGAGGGATGGTTCTTTAGCTCCCGGGCGACAATCGCTCCGGCGTCGCCGGCACCGACGATCAGGGCGCGGCGCTTGTGAGCCAGCTCTTCGCCCAAGCCTTTGTCACCGCCTTTTTCGGTGCTTGGACGCAACTCCCGCGCTGAGCGAAAGCCGAAGCGCAACCCGCCTGTTAAAGCCACATTCAAAAGCCAAGCGATGAAATAAACGCTGCGCGGCAGGGGATCTACTACCCCGCGGTGAAACACAAAGATATATCCGAAGGCGACCACAAGCAGGGTGGCTATTGTAACCGCCTCGACGATGTCGATGATTTCCCGTACGCTGGCATAACGCCATACCCTTCTGTAGAGCCCCCAGTAATGATAGGACAAAAGCGTAAGCGCCGTGGCAGGCAGCGCAACCGAGATATACGACGCCAAATACCTAGCAGGCACTGAGCCGTCAAAGCGCAGCACCAAAGCCCCTAGGTACGCCAGGTTGACAGCAAGGATGTCGAACAACAGCAGGAAAAGCCTCATCCACACCGCCTCATACATTAGGTAGGGGTCCTAGAACATAGTCTCTTTTATAGACGACCGAACAGAAATAATTCGACAGAAAGTCAAACGGTTCCTCCATTGCCAACGAATATCTGGGCTGCCTCAATTCTCATCCAAATTCAGGGGATTGCGGCGGAAATAATCAAGCGCAAAGGCAGCGAATGTCCCTACCATCAGGCCGAGCACCCCAGATACGGCAATGTTCAGCTTTTTGCGCGGACGAACCGGTGCCGCAGAAACCGAGGGTTCCTCAACTACCTCTATACCTTTGCTAGTATTCAGCACCTGCTCCAGCGAGAACTTTTTGTCCAGCAACTTATTCCGCTGCTCCTGAAAGCGTGACAGGGAATCCAAGAGTCTGGCTCGCTCCCATTCCATAGCCAAACCATCAGCAGTCTTCTCCATCTCCTCCAGGGCTTTTTTCGTGCTTTCGATATTTTTATCAAGTTCCTTAAGTTCTGCATCAATGCGCTTTAATTCGCCCTTTGTCAATTCCATCTGCCTATCGAAGCCGCTTGCAGCCCTATGCTTAAAAACATCAACCAATTCATTCAAGATCTTCATCCCCACAACAGGATCGCCCGTTTCTATGGTTATCCGGACAAAATTAGTGTCCTTTACAGCCTCCGCTTTCAAGCCCTTTCTGCAATAACCGACCGTAGGGTTCGCCAAATCTAACCCCGCTTTTTCAACAGCTTCCCTGAATAGGTCGTCGCTCATCAACATCTCTTTTGCTGCAGCAGGTGATATAACATTCACTGTTTGGCCGTTGCTTGCAGTTACGCTGCCCAAAGAAACCAATGACTTCACCTCGTACACAGGAGGCAACAAAAAAGAAACAACCGAGCTCACCACAACGGCTAATAAAAAGATGACAACGATTAGCTTCCTGTAACGCCATAGGGTAAGCAACAAGTCACGCAGGTCAATCTCCTCTTCATAACAAACGCTCTGCCCCGGAAGTGCGAACTGGTTCTCCCTCATCTGCTCCACAAAAATCACCCCGTCCAAAATCCAGCCTCAAGCAAATCCTTAATCCAAAAAATAGGACATTATGGTGCCACTGCCTGATATTTCTGCACAGTCTTTCAGAATTCTACAGAATCCCAACTATTCCTTCTTTATCATCAAATAATTTATTCACGCAAGCGACTACAGACCTAGTCGGATTCGGGGGGTAGTCTTTTTTGACAAAAGCCGGCATGAAGCAGGGCGTTCACCTTCTCTTGCCGAAAAGCCTGCCGAGGAAGCCAGTCCTCGCCTCCCGGCAGGATGCGGAGATGTCCGGCGCAGCAGCGGGTATTTTGTCGCATCCCTGGAGAGCGGCCTCAGGGGCATCGCGCAAGAGTATCCCGGAGCCAGCCCCCAGCAGCTCCGCTGCCTTTCGAACGGCCTCCAGGCGCTTGCCGTTGCTGTGGGCGTCGCTCGCCACGAAGTGGACGAGCCCCTCTCTCAGCCAGCGGCATACAGCCCTTTGCTCCGCAGGGCCGAACAGGCCTGTGAGCGCGCCTGCGGTCACCTGCACGAGAGCGCCCCTCTCGACGATATCAGCAAGCAACCGCGGGCTCTCTCTAAAAAAGCTGTGGCGCTCCGGGTGAGCGATGACCGGCCTCACACCGCCCAGCTGCAGGCGGAAGAGGGTGTCAAGGGCGTAGGGCGGGAGCTCGTGCATCGGGAACTCCACGAGGAGGTACTTCCCGCTGTCTCCGAGGGTAACGAGTTCTCCGCGCTCGAGGCTCTCCGGGAGTTCGAGAGCGATCCGGCACTCGGAGCCGGGGTAGACTTCGAGGGGTATCTTCTCAGAGGCGAGCATCCTCCTGAGGCTGGCCACCGCATCGAGGATCGCCTCCCTGGTGTTCTCGTAGAGGCCGGGGAGCACGTGGGGCGTGGCGACAACCGCCGTGAAGCCTGCCCTGACGAGGGCCTCTGCCATCTCCAGGCTCTCCTCGACCGTCTCCGGCCCGTCGTCGAGCCCAGGGAGGATGTGGTTGTGGATGTCGATCACAGCTCATCTCCCCTGTCATTTTGTTCTTCAGAGGAGCTCAAAGCCCTGCTCAGCAAAGTGTTTATATTTATAGGTGGTTTTCATCATCGGCATCGAGAACTGCTTAACTTGCTTCACTTAAACGGGGCCATTTCTTATTCTCTTTCCCAATCTCGCAAGACGTCACGAGCACACTGGTACGTCTCTCTGTCTATTTTCCGCTTAGCAGCCACCAGCTCCCGCAAAACGGCCAGGGCTTCTTTCTTCCTCCCGATTTCTTTTAAAAAAAGGGCATACCGGTAGCGCCCGAAATGCCAGTCGGGGAGCGCCTGGAAAAGATTCTGAAACTCTTGTTCGGCCTCCTTTACTCTCCCCATCAGGGCCAGCAGGTCCGCCTTATCGGCCCAGAAATTTCCTTTCTCCTCATCGCTTTCAGACAGAGCGATCAGCCTTTCGGTTACCGAAATCCCGTCTCTCCATAAGGGCTTGTTGTTCAAACAAAAAAGCTGCAGATCCTCGAGGGCGTTCTTTAACCACTTGCCGCCCTGGTAACTCTCAGCCAGCGCCACATTTTCTTCTAAACACCGCCTGGCGCCCTGAATGTCCCCATTCTCCTCCAAATAGCGGGCGATGTGCACGCGGTTTTCCAGCTGCATGATGGGGTCCAAGGGGTCTCTGACGATCAACTCAGGTGGGCCGAAGATATAAGCTCCTGTTCCTAGAGAAAGAAGCCCTGCCATTTTGCTGATTTGGAAATTTTCCGGCGCTTTGCCACAGCATTTCTTGAACTTAAGCCCGCTGCCACAGGGGCAGGGATCATTTCTTCCCACACCGCTCACGTCGGCCCCGAGAAAGTTAAGCTGGCACCTATATCTTTCTTTGTCAAATGCTTTTTTCTGAGAGAAGGCTTCGTAAAAAAATTCAATAAATAACCTGGTAACGCAACCACGGGCCGCATGTCTGCTCAGGCCTTTGCCCTCCAGCCTTTCAACCGCTCTTTTCACCTCCGGAATTTCCGGGTCATGGAGCTGATTTTCCACAGCTCCTTCCAAAAGAACGTGAAGGATGGGATTCACTCCGTTGATCTCTATTGAGGACGGAAGCTTGTGGCGTCTCTCAAAAAGTATTTTGACTTCGGGGTGCTCATTTAAAACGGTCTCCACCCCAGCGTCCATCTCATCTGTACCGAACCCATCCAAACCAAACGGATTGTTCTTACCCTTAGCCATGGCAATCGCTCCTCACAGAAAAATAATGTAATGTTATGTTCTCCCCTCAATTCCGGGATGTTGTTCCGCATCCAAATGAAGGCTTATCGCCTGATGCTGACCCTGTCTGACAGCTTCTACCGGTTTCCGTTGAGGGATAAACCGTTTCCCTAGACATCCTGAGCCGATCCTCTATGAAGGCCTTCTCAGCCTGCTGCAAACCTCCTAGGCTTTAAGGTTGCGCCCCTTTAACTACATTTTACATTATAGCCTGCAGATGAACAGATAGGCATCAAAGAAATTTTAGGGATTCTAGGATGCCCCTTTGGAACGGAGAACTGGTATACTGGTATCAGAAACAGCGGGTGCCGCAGGCACCTGCCGAAGGGGGAGTTTGTAATGTCTTCAAGGAAAATGCATACCGGGCTAGAAACCGCGGCGCTGCGGGCGGCGGCGCTCCTGGCAGCCCTAATGCTTCTGCTCACAGCCGCAGGATGCGGCTTCGGGGGGAAGAAGGAGCCAGCCCCAAGCTCGCAGAAGAAGGCTGAAGCCCGCCAGACGGTGACCCTCTACTTCTCCGATAACGAGGCGATGTACCTCATCCCCGAGGAGCGGGAGGTCACCCCGGGGGACAGGCAGCTCGCAGAGGTGGTCGTGGAGGAGCTGATCAAGGGGCCGAAGAGCCCCGGGCTGAGCAGGACGATACCCCCTGAGGCCAGGCTGCTGGGGGTGAAGGTGGAGAACGGCGTGGCCTACGTGGACTTCTCCAAGGAGATCCAGACAAAGCACTGGGGAGGCTCTGCGGGTGAGGCGATGACGATCTTCTCAGTCGTCAACTCCCTGGCACGCCTGCCCGGGATCGAAAGGGTGCAGTTCCTGGTCGAGGGGAAGGTCCCGGAGAGCCTCGTCGGCCATGCCGACACAATGCAGCCGATCGCCCCGAACTGGAGTCTCGTAAAACAGAGAGGGTGATGCCATGGCCGCCTGCCTCTGTGCGGGGTGTGCCCTCTGGAGGCCCGATGCCCCTCCCAGAGAGGAACGCCTCTTAAAGGAGCTCGACCTGATCTCCAGCCGCCGCCATTTTCTCAAAGGGGATACCATCTTTTCCTCAGAAGACGTCTGCGACAGGGCTATCATCCTGCGCTCCGGAGCAGCGAAGCTTTTTCACCAAAGCGCTCAAGGGAAGGAGCTGGTCGTCACCATCGCCACTCCGGGCGACGTGATCTGCCTCCCCAAGAGGAGAGGGGAGAAGTTCGGGATCAACGCCGCGGCCCTCACGGAAGGGGAGTATTGCGCCCTCACCCGGGAGAGGCTCTCGTTTCTCTTCACCCGCTTCCCAAGCATCGGGGTCTTTCTCCTGGAGCAGGCCCAGCGCCTGCTCTCCCGGGCCTATGCCGCAATGGAGAGGCTCGCCTTCCTGAGGGCCGAAGAGCGCCTGGCAGCGGCGATCCTGGATCTCGCCCGGAACGCCGGGGAGGTTGCCCAAGAGGGGATCGCTGTAACCATCCCCCTGAACCTGAGCGTACTCGCCGGGCTGAGCGGGGTCGTCCCGGAGACAGCGGCGCGCCTCCTGGCCAGCTGGAAAAGAGAAGGGGCGATCGCCTTCAAGAGGAAAAGGCTCGTCCTCAGAGAGCCTTCCATCATATCGGGGATCCTAGAAGGCAAACACCTCAAAAATTGATCGCGATCATGTTTTTGCCCCTCCCCAGCGCCTATAATCGAAGAAAAAACGGGGAGGGGAAATCATGTCGGAAGCGCCGAGGGGCGCGGTTCTACAGAGGGACAAGGCCACTTACGCCATCATCCCGAAGCTGCCGGGGGGTCTCATCACGCCTGAGGTCCTGAGGAAGATCGCCGACGTGGCAGAGAAGTACAAGATACCTGTGCTCAAGATCACCGGAGCCCAGAGGATCGCCCTGGTCGGCCTCAAGCCCGAGGATGTGGAGGCCGTCTGGCAGGAGCTGGGGATGGAGCCTGCCCCCGCCGTGGGGAAGGTCGTGCGCAGCGTCAAGGTCTGCCCGGGGACTGCCGCCTGCAAGCTCGCCCAGCAGGACTCCCTCGGGCTCGGGCTCAAGCTCGACGAAAAGTTCCTGGGGATGGAGCTCCCCTCTAAGTTCAAGTTCGGGATCTCGGGCTGCCCCAACAACTGCGCCGAGGGCTGGGTGAAGGACTTCGGAGCCTTCGGGCGTGCCAATGGCTTCACTGTCGTGGTGGGGGGCAACGTAGGGGCGAAGCCGCGGCTCGCCCAGGTGCTCGCCGAGGACTTAAGCGCTGACGAGGTGATCGCACTCGCCGAGAAGGTGCTCAGCGTCTACAAGGAAAAGGCGAGCTCAGGCGAGAGATTCGGGAAGTTCCTGGAACGCATCGGCTTCGAGGAGTTCAAAAGGCTCGTTACGGGCTGAGGCTAAACCTCAGCCCTTCTGTATATCAGCAGGCATCTGAGGGCTTTTCCGCCGGGAGCAGGAGGTAGAAGGTGCTCCCCTTGCCGAGCTCGCTCTCCACTTCGAGCCTCCCCCCGTGCCTCTCCGCGATCATTCTGGAGATGCAGAGGCCGAGGCCGGTCCCCTTTCGCTTGGTGGTGTAGAAGGGCATGAAGATCTTCTCCCTGTCCTCATCTTTTATGCCGCAGCCGCTATCCCTGACGGCGATGAACACATAGCGATCGCGTCGGCCGGTGTAGATCCTGATGACGCGCTCATTTTTCCCCTCAACGGCATCCCGGGCATTGAGGAGCAGATTGATCAAAACCTGCTCCAGCTGCTGCTTGCTCCCCAAAGCCCTCAGCCCCGGTTCACACGACTCCTTGATGATGCGCACGCGCGAGCTCTCGATCTGATGGGCGACCAGATCCAAGGCTGCGTCGATGACGTCCTGGATCTCGATGCTCTCGAAGTTGTACTCTTCCTGCCGTGCAAAGGTGCAGAGGTTCTGGATGATACTCTTGCAGCGCTCGCCGCACGACCTGATCCCCTCCATCAGCTGCCTCGCTCTCTCCGGCGTGAGATCAGGCCAGCTTTGCAGCAAAATCAAGGCATTCCCGATGATGGCCGTGAGGGGGCTGTTGAGCTCGTGGGCGACGCCAGCGGCCAGCTCTCCGATGGCGGCGAGCTTGGCAGACTGTACGATCTGCGCCTCCAACGCCACCCTCTCTGTGACATCGTGGACAACGCAGACGACCTCACGCACCTTTCTCCTCTCATCGAAAATGGGGTGAGCGGCGAACTCGAACACCAGACCGTCCGAAGTATGGAGGCGCCACTCGTTAGACCTCCCCTTCAAGAACACATCTCTTATCTGACAAACCTTGCAGCTCTCCTGCTCTCGGAAACAGAACCTCTCCCCGACCTCCAGCCGCCGCTTCCAAGGGGTATCGAAGGGCTTGTTAAACCTGACGAGGCGGCAACGGCGGTCGACCACCAACAGGATATCTGTGGTGGCGTTGAACGTGGCCAGCCACTCAGCCTTTGCCTTTTCCTCCTCTCTGTAGAGCCTGACGTTCTCCAAGCACAGGGCCAGCTGGTCTCCCACCTTTTGCAAAAAAGAGATATCCTCCTGGGTAAACCTCTGGGGATGGGATCTTGCCAAACACATCAGAGCGACCACTTCCCCCTTGATGCTCAAGGGTACCGCCAAAACCTGGTAACTGCGGCCCTGCTTATCCCCCGTCTGGATGCAGCAGACCTTTTTCCCTTTTACCGCATCCCTGTAGATCCTGCTCCATAGCCTTCCCAGCTGGAGTTCTGAGGCTCTCAGCCGACCGGGAGAACATGCCCTTTCAACAGTTCTCCCTTTCTCGATGAGATTGATGCTCAGGTAATCAAAAGAGAGCATTTTTCTCAGAATCCTTTTGGTCTTTTCCAGAATCTCCCTCAGAGGCATCCCCACACTGATCTCTTTGGATATCTGGTTGATCGCTTCCAGCTGGCTGTTGGCGTACTCCATCTCCTCGAGGAGCGCTGTCACGACCTTATAGCTGTTCTCCCACTTCTCGCGCAGCATCGCTTCTTCTTGATAGAGCTTGGCGTTTTCGATGATCAGGCCGAGGTGATCCGCCACCTGCTGCAGATATTGGCCGTCCTTGGCGGAATAGGCGTTCTTCAGCCTGCTGCCGAGGTTCAGCGTCCCCAGCACGCTCTTCCTCGATCTCAACGGAACGATGATAAACGACCTGATGCCGTACTCCAGAAGCCCTGCCGCATAAACCCCTCCATCGGCCTGGATATCAGACTTGATTGAAAGCTGCCCCCTCCTCACCACCTGCCACGACCAGGAGCGGCTGCGGTCGAGGACAGTCCCCTTTCCGAGCACCGGCGCGTCCTCCGGCAGAGCGGTTTTCACGATCAGGTCGCCGTCCTCCAGGAGGCAGAGGTTGAGAAGGTCATAGTCGATCAGGCGCCTGAGCTTTCTTCCCACGTCGCACATGATCTCATCGAAGCTCATATTCACCCTGATCGACCCGGCTATCTGATTGAGGATCTCCAGCTGCAGAATCTTCTCGCTGAGCTCAGCGAGCTCCACGTATTTATCAGGGAGCAAAGCCTCCCCCGCCTTGAGATCGGCTGAGGCACCAGTGCCTTCCTTATGCAGCATTACCAGACCCCCCAAACCCCGAAGTGCCCTCACCTCTAGCTTAACTCCTCCGACCCGCTAAAACAAGCGGGCCAGCCATGGAGATTTTCTCCGGAGCTTAAAGGCACATCTGCACTCTACTCCCGCGCCCGGACAAAAAAGTAGGGAGAGCCTGTCCTTGAGGCCTCGGCCTAACGCGGACAGGCTCTCCCTGCAGAAAACCGCCGAAATCTTATGCTGCGCTATGACTCCTCCACCCAGCGCTTGATCTCGCCGTATCCATCCCAGACGACCTCGCCGGTATCCCGCTTGACCATCTTCACAGCGGCCTGCGGGCAGTTGCCCAGGCACCAGCCGCAGCCCATGCAGTATTCGTCGTTGATCTGAGGGCCTTTTTCCTTATCCAGCGTCAGAGCGCCATACGGGCACAGCCTCTCGCAGGTGCCGCAGCGGTTGCACTTCTCCAGGTCGTACTGCGGGATGATCGGCGACGGGTGCTGCATCGGGTTCTCACGCGGGAAGTCGCGCAGGTAGGAGAACCTCGGGACACAGATCCCCAGCATGTCCTTGATGGTCTTGTAGCCCTTGCGGTCCATGAACTCGTTGAGGCCCTCGATGATCTCGCCGATGACCTGGACTCCTCTCGTGTAGATCGTGGAGCAGAGCTGCACCGTCGGGCACCCTGCCATGATGTATCTCACCACGTCATCCCAGGTGAAGATCCCGCCGATGCCGGAGCAGGGGATCTTGACAGTTGCCGTGATCTCCAGCACCTTGGCGAGAGAGAGCGGCTGCCAGGTGCGGCCGGGGAGGAAACCGCAGGAGAAGGGCCCTCCGTAGAAGGTGCCTGTCTCATGGTCTATCCACGTCCCGTAGAAGGCGTTGTTCGCCGAGATGGCATGTCCTCCCGCCTTCTCCACAGCGAGCGCCACCTCCGCCATGCGCACGCACTGCGGCGTCATCTTGAACATGATCGGGGTCTTGACAGCCTCAACGCAGGCCTTGGTGACCTCATAGGCCTTCTCGGGGTCCAACGCCAGCGGAGCCCCTACCTCCTTGTGTTTGGCCTCGGCGCCGAACGTGGCGTGCGGACCGCCTGTGTCCAGCTCGATCATGTCCACACCCAGCTTCTCCATGTCCACGCAGAGCTCAGCCCAGGTCTCAGCGTTCGTCCCTATCCCGGAGATGCTGGCTATAAACACCACATCGTTCTCCTTGCACAGGTCCCTGATCCTGGGAGCGATCTCATCGCGCCACTTTTCGTAAGGGATGTGGCTGAACATCTCGGAGCAGATCCAGGTGTCGCGCAGCTCCTTGCCGAAGCGCCTGAGGGAATAGAAATAGGGCCTAGGCCAGCGGTGGACGCCATCGATCTTGTGGACTGTCTTCGACACCAGCCCACCTATCCCCTGGGCGATGACCCTTTTGGCCATGTGCAAGGTCTCACCGAAGTCGTTCGAAGAGACGAGCACCGGGTTTTTGAATTTGATGCCGCACATCTCTGTCCTCAAATCAGCCATATCTATACCTCCTCGGGATTTTTATGACTTATGATAAAGCCACTTCCTGCCCTTACATCATCCTGCCGACGGAAACCTTTAAGCCGCATTCCTCAAGGATCGCCTTCGCCCTGGCGACATCTTCTTTGGTCAGATCCCGGAAGCTCCCGTACGGAGACTTCATGCCGAGGTAGCCGTACTTGCCTGTTCCCAGCTTGTGCAAGGGATTGAGGTCGATCCAGGAGATCCCCAGCTCCCTCGCAAACTCAGCCGTCCTCCTCAGGTTTTCCTCAGAATCGTTGAAGTCCGGGATCAAGGGGAGGGAGATCCTCACCTTTCCGCTTTTGGCAAGAAGCCTAGCGTTCTCCAGGATCAGCTCGTTGCTGACCCCAGTCCCTTCCTTGTGCCTCTGGGGGTCCATGTGCTTGATATCGAGCAGGAAGAGGTCTGTCCACTGCAGAGCCTTCTCTATGTTCTCGGGCGAGGTGTAAGCCGTCGTGTCCAACACCGTGGTGATCCCTCTCTCCTTGCATGCCTGGAGTATGGCAAGAGCAAACCTCGCCTGGTAGAAGGGTTCGCCGCCGCTCAAGGTGACGCCTCCGTCATCGCCGTAAAACGGCAGGTCCTTTTCTACCTCAGCAACGACCTCAGCGACCGAATACTCCCTTCCAACCTCGATAAAGGCCTGGTTGGGGCAAGCCGCCACGCACTTCATGCAGAGCGTGCACTTCTCCCTGTCGACCTTGTTCTTTTTGTCCATGCTCAGAGCGCCCGCCGGGCACTCTCTCACACAAGCCCCGTACCCCTGGCACCTCTTGCTGATGAAGTAAAGCTGGCGCTCCAGCGTCCAGGTCTCGGGGTTGCAGCACCACCTGCAGCGCAGCGGGCACCCCTTGATGAAGACGGTCGTCCTGATCCCTGGGCCATCGTGGGTGGCAAACCTCTTGATCTCGGTGATGACGCCTCTGATATCTTCCCCAAAGCTCTGAGGCATCTCAGGATCACTCTTTGATCTTGATCCACGGCGGCCCAAGGGAGATGACTTGCCGCTTGAAGGTGCCGTTGAGGATGATGGCAGCGCTCTGCCAGATGATCGTCAGGATCATCAAGGGGAGGTCCCACGTGGCGATGACCCAGAACGGTTTGAAAGAGGTCAGGAAGTAGAGCGCAGCAAACAGGAAGAAGACATCAGTCCAGATCATGAAGAGCGTGGGGCCTGTTCCTTTGATCATGTACGCCGGGGTGAAGCTGATCATCAACAGAGCCATTATCAGAAACACCCAGCCGTCGACCGCAGCGGTGTTGTGCGGCAGCAGCTTCAGGCACTGGAGCAGCTTCTCGAACATGCCATACCACATGAAGGAGCTGAAAGCCAGCATGATGTTTCCAGGGCCGACCTCTCCTATTCTGAGCTCGATAATCCCTGAGATCACCTGCACCAAGCCGCCGCAGAAGCCCAGCGCCACCAGTATGTAAATCAGCTCGTGAGGCGCCATTCCGGCAGCCACAGGCCAGAGACACCCCAGGTAAAATGCGAGCACCATCATCCCCGCAGGCGCGGGAGTCGCCCAACCCTTATTGTCAGACATCACATTCGCCCTCCTATCCGCTTAGTCTGGAATCCTCTCATTTCACGCTCAAGTAGCGGACGAGCACCCTGTAGTTCCAGGGGTAGGGAGAGTTGATCAGGGTCACCTTTTCGATCTCGGAGCGCAGTTCGGCCATGTTCACCCTTCTCCTCATTGCTCCCAAGAGAATCCCCATCTTATCGGCGTATCTCCCTATCGCCTGAGCCCCTACGAGCACGCCCTCCTTCAAGATCAGCCTGTAGTAGTCGCCGTCTCTCCGCTTCTCCACAAGCTCCACGCCGGAGGTATCCCCCATCATCGTCAAAGTCCTGCCGATGGATATGGCATGTGTGTGGAAGAAGTGAGCCCTTGCGAAGTTCCACGCCCCGGCATATCTCTTCCGCAACCCCAGGCAGTTGGCAGCAGCCACCTCGGCCTGCTCCACAGCGTTGTGCTTCAGGAGATAGAGGGCGCTCTCTCCGGTGATGGCATCCCAGGACTCGACGCAGTCGCCGCAGGCGTAGACGTCTTTCCCGCTGGTCGCCATGTGCTCATCGACCTTGATCCCCCGCGATCTCGCGACATCGATCCCTGCGTCAGCGGCGATCTTGCTCGAGGGGACGACGCCTGCTGCCACGACCACCGTGTCGCATTTGATCTGGCGCTTGTCCGTGGTCACTCCCTGCACGCAGCGATCTCCGTCGATGCTCTGCACCTTCTCCTTTACCAGCACATTGATGCCGTTCCTCTCGAGGTCCTCCTTGAGCAGCTCGGCTGCTTCCCTGTCGAAGACGCGGGGCAGGATCCAATCCATCAGCTCGATCAGGTAGACCTCATAACCCCGCTTTTTCAGCGCCTCGGCAGCCTCGATCCCGATCAGACCAGAGCCGATCACAACAGCCGCAGAGCCGCGATGCGCTGCCAAAGCATCGGCGTCGGCGAGGACCTTGCAGCAGAAGACTCCCTTCTTATCTACCCCCTTTATCGGTGGAATTACCTGATCGCCCCCTGTGGCGATGATCAGCCTATCGTAATCCAGGGCTTCCCGGTTTTCCAGAACGACCTTCTTCGCCTGCCTGTCTATTCCCACGGCTCTCGTTCCAAACCTCGTAACGATGCCATCCTGCTCGTAGTCGCTTAACTCTCTGAAAAAGAGCACCTGCCGCGGGACATCTCCGCTGACGTAGTATGGAAGGGCACCGGGCTCATATGCCGGGCAGTCTTCGGCTGAGACCATCACTATCTCACAGCTGTGGTCATACCTTCTGATGCATCTCGCTGCAGCATTGCCAGCGATGCCGTTCCCGACGATCACGACCCTCACAGCATTCACTCCTTCGATGAATGATTCTGGAGCCCGGGCCCAGGAGTCAGGCCCGGGCTCTCTTACCTTCCGCTCACGCCTTCCCCTTGGATGCCAGGTATTGGCGGTAGAGCTCCTTCCCTTTTTCAATATCTTCGATTATCTCCTCGATGCCGAGCTCCTTCGCCTTCTCCGGAGTGATGAATCCGTCATCATCCCAGCCGTGCAGGCGGTAATACTCCGACTGCGCCCATTCCCATTCCTTGCGGTCGATCTTGATCCCCTTGTAGGGCCCATCGACGACCGGATCCTCGAAGTACCTGTCGATATGGGTGTCGTCCTGGCGGGCGCTCCCCTCTCGGTTCCAGTGGGCACGCTCGATGTTGATGACGCGCTCCGCAGCCTTGAAGATCTCCTCGTCTGGGAGGTCTACGCCGGTTGCGAGGCGCAAGAGCGGCGTGTACGACCTCCAGTCACCCGCACCGCCCCAGGAGCCGATGGCCTGGCAACACATGCCCACAAGGTCAGCGACGCACTTGTTCTTCTCCGACCAGGTGCAGAGCTTGGGCTTGGTCTTCAGGGTGTAGAGCTCCTTCGGGAAGTCCTTCCAGAACTCCTCGGTCAGCTCAGGCCCAAGGACCTCGGCGACGAGCTCCTTCCGGCTCATGGCGCAGCCCTGGAACTCCAGGCAGGAGTAGTTCTTCAGGTGGTCGGAGCCGCGGGTGGACATGGCGTAGCCGAGGCTGAAGCCCATGGCGATCCGCGGGTCGACGCTGATGTGCTCAAGCCCACGGCAGTGCGGCACGAGCTTTTCGGTGCCGCGCCCGATCTTCTCCGCAGCCCGGATCGCTCCCTCTGCGAGGACGTCGCCGAAGCCCTTGCGGAAGGCGATCATCTCGAGGACCTTCATGGCGGTGTCGAGGTCGCCCCACTCGAAGGTAAGGCCGCCGGTGTCCTCCTTGGTGAGCAGCCCCTTCTCCCAGCACTCCATCGCCCAGGAGATGGCCCCACCGGCGGAGATGCTGTCCATCCCTAGATCGTTCACCATACCACAGAGGACGTTGACAGTTTCCACGTCGTAGGTGTCGAGGCGCGGCCCGAGGTTGCAGACGCTCTCCATCTCCGGCCCGCCGGCATGGAAGCCCGCAAAGCGGCCTTCCTTGATCAGCGTGTAGCGGCCGCAGCAAACGGGGCAAGACCAGCACCCTTTGCGGCGGAAGAGGAATTTCTCCGCCCACTGGAGGCCGCCGTAGGTCTCCTCAAGGCCCGGCATGTAGCCTGTGCTCACGTTCCTGTGGGCGTTGATCCCGATGATGTTTCCGGCGTCGAAGAGGTCCATCGTCCCCTCGATGCGGCGCCTGATCGCAGAGGGAGAGTTGTGGATCTTCTCCCGCAGCGCCCAGCAGGCCTCCGCGAACTCCTTGGGCTTGGCGAAGGTGATCGGGCGGTTCCCCCTGACGGCGATCGCCTTCAGGTTCTTGGAGCCCATCACAGCGCCCATGCCCGTCCTGCCGCCTGCGGCGCTGAAGGAGTTGACGATGCAGGCGAACCTCACCAGGTTCTCACCGGCAGGCCCAATGCAGGCGACCCTCACATCGGGGTCATCGAGCTCGTTCAAGATCCTCTTGGTCGTCTCCTTGACGCCCAATCCCCAGAGGTGTGAGGCATCGCGGATCTCGATACGGTCGCCGTCGACCAAGATCCAAACAGGCTTGTCCGCCTTCCCTTTGACGACTATCTGGTCGTAGCCGGCGTACTTCATGTAGGCAGCGAACTGGCCGCCCATGTTGGTGTCGCCATGCCCGTGGACATTGGTGCCTCTGTACGAACAGGTCATCGGGGAGCGCGCCGAGACCGTAGTCCTGCCGGACAGGGGAGCAAACGTTCCAGCGAGGGGGCCTGTGCCGAAACACAAGGGGTTGGCCGGGTCGAAGGGGTCCATCCCCTGCCATGTCTCGTGGTAGACCACCTCTGAGTTGAATCCTCTGCCGCCGATCCACTTTTTGAGGTAATCCAGGCTCAGCTCTTCTATCTCATACTTGCGCTCTGTAAGGTCAATCCTCAACCTGCGTCCTGCCCAACCATGCATAGAGCTCATTCCTCCCTTATGCTGAAATTTCCCTGTTGGTCAGCCTCCCACAAACCCGGGGCATCAACCGAAGCTGAAGCCGAACTGTATCCCTTCTTCCTTGACGCCCTTGGGCTTAAACTCTTCTTTGAGCTGCCAGGCCAGACCGCGGCCCTTGACCTGCGACACCTTATACTTGGGAACATACATCAAGGCCTTTTGCATAGTGCACGCCCGGACGCACCAGGGGGTCTCCTCGCCGCCGCAGAGGTCGCAGGTCATCGTCTTCCCGTTCTCGGGGTTGATCACGGGCGCCCCGTACGGGCAGACGTAGATGCACGCCCTGCAGCCTATGCAGGCATCCTCATTGGTCACCACAGCGCCGCTGGCCAGCCTGACCCTGGCACCCATCGGGCAGACCTTGATGCAGGCGGCGTCCGCACATGCCTGGCAAGTTATGGGGATAAAGGTGTTGACCTCGCGGAACTCCTGGATCCTGATCCTCGAATAGTTGGGATGGTTCTTCTGGAAGTGCTTCATCGAGCAGGCCATCTCGCACGAATGGCAGCCAGCGCACTTCTCGGGGTCGATGACGATCACCATCTGATTCATCTCTGCTACCTTCACTCGATCTCTCTCATCCATCAGCCACACACTCCTCCTCGTTTTTCTTTTATCCGACACCGGCAAACCGCTGAGGGCAGTCCCCTGCTGCGGCAGGGGGCCAGAAGGGGCTCTGCCGCAGCAGGGCAAACCTTTAGGCAAGCCCGATCAGCTTCGCCGGGACTTCCTTGGCCATGACGTTGATGTCAGCCTCATCTACTCCCTGAGACATGAGGATCCTCAGGAAGTGCCACCAGCCGGTAACAGGCTCATTCCCGGGCTGGCCGGCATCGCTCGCCAGCACCAGATGGTCGGGGCCCTTTTCCTTGATCAGCTCTTTGATCAGGTTCATCGAGTAGTCGAACGCCACAACCCAGTCCTGCATTCCTGGCCAGGGGATGCAAGAGCACTCACAGAACTGCATGTAAGCGCCGAGGTCGATCATCTCCTTCGCTTCCTCAGGGGTGACGATCGTCAGCTCTTGCGTGCAGTGGTCGACGACGCAGTCGACATCGATGCCTCTCCTCTTGATGTACTTGAGGATCGCCACCTTCTCCTCATTGGAGACATGGCAGAGGGCAAGCACGCAGCGTTCACCTTTCCTGTTCTTGTTGAAGTCTGCGATGATGTCGATGATCTCCTTCATCTTGTCGACAGGCTCGTCGCCCTCAGCCACCACGATCCCGCCTTCCAGCCCCATAGCTGCCCTCTGGTGCCAGGCGTCAAGGGACGGCAGCCAGATCGTCCTGCACCGCCCGTAGCCGAGGGCTGTCTGCACCATCTTGGGGTTCAGGCCGCCCACCGACTCGTTCAGCGTCACCCCGCCGTAGACCTCGACAGGCGTGAACTCCTTGCCCTGCGCCTCCAGTTCCTTCTTCAGCGCATCCATCATCTCGGTGATAACCGTGGCCGCATGGTGTGTCCAGCAGTTGTGGTCCTTGAAGACTAGAGCCCTCATCCCCGCCTTGCTAGCCTCGAGGCAGGTCTCGGTCATCGGCGGGCGCCCTGCCAGCCAGGCTCCCATCGGCGCCCCGTGGATGTGGATATCGATCACACCCTTCAGGACCTCGTTGACCTTCTCCCGCTCCACCGGCCTGCCGGGGTTGAAGTACTTGTACGGCCATACCTCGCTGGTGCGTCGCTGCAGCTCCTCCTCGGTGATCACGCGGCCAAACTTCTTCGCCTTCCACTCTTCATGCGCCTTTACCTTCACACCGCTTCCCCCTTTTTTCGAGATTTTTTATAAAAGCAAAGCCCATGGTCGGCGACACGCGGTTACAGTTCCTCGAACTCCGTTCTCTCGATGATCTGCCGCTGTACATCTGGGCCGAGGTCGATGAACCTGGCGGTGAACCCGGCGACCCTGACCATCAGGTCGGGGTACTTCTCGGGGTGCTTCTGGGCGTCCAGCAGCATCCTCCTGTCGACGATGTTGAACTGGATCTGGTAGCCACCGAGGCGGAAATAGGTGTCACAGAGCCTGATGAACTTCTCGGTGCCGATGTCACCGGAGACGGCAGCTGGGTTGAACTTCATGTTGAAGAGCGTCGCCTGCAGGTTGTCAGCATGGACCTTGGCCGCAGACTTGATCATGCTCGTGGGGCCATTCACGTCAGTGCCGGGGAATGCCGAGATAGCGCCGTCTGCCAGGTAATCGCCCGCCTTTCGGCCATCAGGGCTGGCGCCGCAGGCCTTTCCGTGCAGGACCTGTGTCGTCACAGAGAGGGTGCTCGGGCGCCAGGGCTCGCCCAGCCAGTTCAATCTCTTCTGAGCGCTCTCAGACCAGGCGTCGTAGAGGTCCACCAGGATCTGGTCGACATAGTCGTCGTCGTTGCCGTACTTCGGGGCTTCCTTCAGCTTGCGGCGCAGGAGCTCATGGCCCTCGAAGTTGTCGGCAAGCGCCTTCTTGATCTCCTGGATGGTGTAAACCTTGTCCTCGTAGACGAGCTTCTTGAGCGCAGCCAGGCTGTTGGCGACGTTGACCATGCCGCAGGTGATCACGTAAGCGGGGTCGTTGTAGCGGCAACCTCCCTCATAGGCGTGCATCCCCTTTTCCAAACAGTCGTCGAGGAGGGCAGACATGAAGGGGTGAACGAGGCCGAGCTCGTTGTGCACCAGCATGATGGTGTTCCAGTACTCTTCCTGGCGGTCTACGATCAGGTCCATGATCCTCTTGTACTCAGCGACGATCTCCTCGTATGTGGCCTTTTCGGCATCGATCTGGGTATCCACGAGCTTATCGCCGGTCACAGGGTTTACCCCGTTGTTGAGGACGAGCTCCAGGATCTTTAGGTTGTTGGTATGTGGTATGGCGTACATCGGCATCCTCTTGCCGCAGATCTGTATGTCCACGCAGCCGCAGGGAGCCCAGTCCCTGGCGTCCTCTAGGTTGGCGCCGGTCACTCTCATAAACCTCTGTGTGGCCAACTCATCGTTGAACAGCGCCGGGTAACCGTTTCCAGCCTTGATCGCCTCTATAACCTTCCTCTTGAACTCCTTGCTCATATCCTCGCGCCAGCGCACAGAGATCGTCGGCTGCCATGTCTTCACGTTGATCCCTGCCTGCAGGATAAGGCGCGACAGCTCGTTGTCCGCAGGGCGCCCGTAACGGTCTACACCGCCGATGGTCAAGTTCTGGTATACGCTGCCGCCGAGGTAAGACTCCGTAAACGTGGCGTGCGCTCTGGTGATCTCCGAGCATTTGATCCGCATCAGCTCCAGCAGCTCCAAGGCCTGCGCCTCTGTGATCCTGCCGGAGTCGATGTCGTTCTTAAACGGCCTGTACATGTACTGGTCGAATCTCCCCGGCGAAATCCCTCTCCCGTTGAGCTCGATGAAGAGGCAGACATGGGTGAACCAGAACGACTGCATCGCCTCGTGGAAGGTATCGGCGGGCTTCCTCGGGACCTTGCGGCAGATCCTGGCGATCTCTAGAAGCTCCTGCTTTCTCCTGTCATCCTTACACTCCGCCGCCAGCCTCTCGGCCTCTCTGGCATAGTTTTCGGCAAAGGCGATGACACCCTCGAGAGCCAGTATGGTCCCTTTGTAGAAGTTGTACTTGTCGAGCTTCTCCTTTGTGTTCAGCTGTCCAAGCCTGGCGATCTTCTCCTCGATGAGGGCGATCAAGGCCTCAAGGCCGAGGTCGATCACCTTCTGGTAGTCGACGATGACCCTCCCCTCAGGAACATCGAACATGAACCTCAAGAAAACCAGCTGCTGCTGCCACTTCTCCACCTGGTCGAAGTCGGGCATCGTCGCCTTGAGATACCTCTCGGCCACGCTCCTCCAGTCGCGGCCCTCCCAGAACTTGCAGACCTCAAGGATCTTCTCCTGGTCCTCCTCGTAGATCCTGTAGATCCCCAGCCTGTTTCCGCCGCGCTCCTGCAAGGTTCCCTTGATGTAGCGCTCCTCGACCCTCTTGATGTTCTTGAACCCCTCGAGCATCCACGTCTCGTACTCAGGGTAGACCTGCGTCCCGCGGAAGTACCTGGAGATGTTCCCGACTATCAGCTCCTCGTCCCAGATCCTCGGGGTGAGGTTTTCCAGGACGTACTTCAGAGCACCGCCTGCCCTCAGGTAGACCGGCTCGTTCCAGTGCTCCTTCATGTACTCGGTGAACAGCACCGCACGCTCAGAGTCGATAAAGGGCTCCTCAGAGACCAAAGCTTCAAACCTCTTCTTCACGCGCTCTGTCGAAGGAGCCCCCTTTACCTCCCTGTCGACGTACGCCACCTCTCCCTTCGACATACTTTCGTCTCCCCCTCTCACGCACAATTTAAACTTTTTCCTGCTGAACCGCAGAAGAGTTGCATGCTATAATTGAGTTAGGATGCACTGTATACAAGATTGCAATTTATGTGCCATTCCCACAAGACACAAGACAACCCACAGGGATACGCCCACGGTGATCGCTTAAGAAAGGATGATCCTGCCGCTTAGAGACAAAGAACCGTTCGGTCAGGCCGAATTATCGGCTAGAGCGACCGACTTTCTGTCCAGCTGCAAACTTCGCTCGCCTCGAAAAAATGGCCCAGGGAAGAATACCATCCATTAGGGGGATTATCGGATGGGGCGAATTCTCATCGTCGACGATGACCGCGATGTGTGTAATTTTTTCTTTTATCTCCTCGAGCCGAAGGGACACGAGGTTTTATTGGCAGAATCGGGAGAGAAGGCCAGAAGGGCATTCCGCCAGCCGCTGCACTTAGCCATCCTTGACCTCAAGCTTCCCGATGCCGATGGCCTGGAACTCCTCAAAGAGGTCAAATCTCACCAGCCGAGCTGCGAAGTGATCATGATGACAGGCTACTCCACCGTAAGATCTGCTGTCAAGGCCATCCAGCTAGGGGCCTTCGATTACCTGGAAAAACCTTTCAGCAACCTGGACGCCTTGCATGAGGTCATCAACAAAGCCTTGAACAAGGCGACAACCCTGATGTCCCAAGAAGCGCCCGCCCTGGAAGAAGGGATAGGGAGCATCTTGAAAGAGCTCGAGTTCATCGCCGGAAAAAGCGAGAGCATGCGCAAGCTCCTCATGATCGCCAAAAAGCTCGCCAACAAGAACATCCCCATACTGATCCAGGGGGAGACAGGAAGCGGAAAGGAGATGGTGGCGCGCTTCATCCACGCCGCCAGCAGCAGGGCCAGCAGGCCGTTTATGGCGGTCAACTGCGGAGCTTTGCCGGAGAGCCTCCTCGAGAGCACGCTCTTTGGGCATGAGCGGGGAGCATTCACAGGAGCCACAAACCAAGTAAAGGGAATATTTGAGCTGGCGCACAAGGGCACCCTCTTCCTGGACGAGATCGGCGACGCCAGCCAGGAGATCCAGGTAAAGCTGCTGAGGGTGCTGGAAACCGGCGAGGTGTTCCGGATCGGAGCGGAAAAGCCCATCCATGTCGATGTGCGGCTGATGGCGGCGACCAACAAGAACCTGGAAGAGCTCGTGGAGCAGAGGGTATTTCGTGAAGACCTCTTCTACAGGTTGAACGTCGTCACCCTGGAGGTGCCCCCGCTGCGCCAGAGAAAAGAGGAGATCCCTGACCTCATCGAGCACTTCCTCGCCAAATACTACTTCCCAGCGAAACCGCCCCTGCTCACGCCACAGGCGAGGAAGGCCCTGCTCGACTACCATTGGCCCGGCAACATCAGGGAGCTTCGCAACGTCATAGCGCAGATCGCCGCACTATGCGACCAGCCGGAGATCCGGCTGGAACACCTGCCGAAGAAGGTGCTGAACAGGACAGAGCATGGCAAAAGGCTTGCTGCAGCCCCCTCAGAGGACAGGCCCGCATCGCCGGTTCAGCTCTTCTTCGATGATCTCGAGGCAAGCTTTGACAGGCTTCTGAGAAGCATCGACATCACCTCTGGCGTCGACCTCCCAGAATTCCTCGACAAATTCCGAGAACACAAGCTGCGATTCGCAAGGGCTTTGATCGACAAGGCATTAAAGGAGACCAAGGGGCGTTGCCGGGAAGCCGCGGCGCTGCTCCACACCACACCGCGCCATATAAAATACCTGAAAAACGAAAAACAATAAAATCCTTTTTGAAATCGTTCTGGTACAGAATTTGCATTTTGATGACTAACAAGAGAAAAATTTAGCGACCTTTTTATCAGCAGCTTGGTTAGAAATACTCTGGAGGAGTGATCTCAGTGTTTTCCTCAATTGACGAGCTTCAGCAGAAGTTCTCAGAGTGCCAGTATATCGTCGATCGCCCCGTAGCCACAGTGGTTTACCTTGCTCTCAAGCTCCAAAAACCCATTTTGGTAGAGGGGCCCGCCGGAGTGGGGAAAACGGAACTCGCCCGAGTTTTGGCTGAGTCTACCAACAGCCCTCTGATCCGACTTCAGTGCTATGAAGGTCTCGATGAGGCGAAGGCGCTTTATGAGTGGAATTATCAGAAACAGCTGCTGCGCCTTTACCTCGATCAGGCGCAGCAAAAAACCTGGGACGAAACCAAACATAACATCTTCACTGAGGAATTTCTGCTCGCCAGGCCTTTGCTGAAGTCCCTCCTTTCTGAGAGGCCTGCGGTGTTGTTGATCGACGAGGTCGACAAGAGCGATGAAGAGTTTGAAAGCTTCCTCTTAGAGATCTTATCCGACTACCAGGTGAGCATTCCGGAGTTCGGAACAGTGAAAGCAAAGCACATCCCTGTTGTTGTGCTCACCAGCAACAACTCCCGCGACTTCGGTGATGCCCTCAAGAGGAGGTGTGTCCATCTTTACCTCGATTATCCTTCATATGAAAGGGAACTGGAGATCGTTCGTCTCAAAGTTCCTGGGATTAAAGAGGCTTTAGCCCGCCAGCTCGTTCGTTTTGTCCAAAATTTACGGGGGCAAAAGTTGAAAAAGGCACCCAGCATTGCCGAAACCATCGAGTGGGCGCAGGCCTTGCTCGCCCTTGGGGTTGACTCTCTTGATGCGGAAACCGTTGAAAGCACCTTGGGGATCTTGCTGAAGTATCAGAGTGACATCGAAAAGGTGACCGCGAAAAAGGTGGCATCTCTTTTGCCAGGCCAGTAAGCGGAAGGACGGCTGTCGTTCATGGAAGAGAAGGTGTTGGAGTTCTGTCGCCTCCTGCGAAAGTATGGACTCGTTGTTTCCTTTTCTCAGATCATTGACGTCCTCAAAGCGGTCGCTGAGGTTGGCTTCGACCGCGAGGACTTCTATCACGCTCTGAGAGCGATTCTCATTGTCGAGCAGGAAGATCTCCCACTTTTCGACAATCTCTTCAGGCTTTACTTCCAGCAGCCGCTGTCCAAGTATAAAAAGCCGAAGGATAGCAAGGCTTCTGATTTTGATGATGCCGGAAACCCCGAAGGCAAAGATATCGAAATGACCGAAAGCGCTGAGGGAGCAGGGATGGGCGTCGAGGGGGAGCAGCTCCCTCCCGGTTCTCCCGCCCATCTCCTCGCCAAGGCTGTGCTCGAAGGCAACTATCCCCTCCTGCGAGCGCTCGCTGACATGGGCGTGCGCAGCCTAGGCAGGCTCAAGCCGGAAGACTTCAAAAGGATGGATGACTTGATCGAGCAGGCCAAGAAAAACATCGGTTGGGACGAGGCCCTGGAGATCCTCTTCCCCTCTCGCGGTTTTTAATCCAGGGTTTTTGAACCTCCGCCCGTGTGTTGGCTTGGATTGAGAAAGGAGAGAGACTATTGAAGGGAACAGCCTTTTTTCGACCTGCTGCAGATGACCCTGCAGTGCTGTTCGAACGCCTCCACTATGTTGAAGAAACGATGAAAAAGATCCTTTTGGAGATCTTCGAGAAACGGGTCGGAGTGGATGTTGTGGAACAGACCCTGGGCTCTTTTAACCCGGAGCAGATGGAGTTCTACCAACTCGACAAACCAGAAATTTACCAGCTTGAGATCGAAGAGATCAAGCGGCGGATCGCCAAGCTTTCCAGAAAATTGGCCTGCAGGTATGCCCGGCGCTACCGGAAGGCAAAGCACGGGAGGATCGATCTCAGGAGAACGATCGCCAATGCCATGAAGACCGGCGGAATCCCCATCACCCTCAAACACAGGAAAAGGATTATCAGCAAGCCGGAGATCGTCCTTCTCTGCGATGTCTCGGGGTCTGTGGCTGTTTTCAGTGAGTTTATGCTTCAGCTGGTCTATACCATCCAGAATAAATTCCGGGCAGTGCGTTCTTTCCTTTTTATAGATGCCATCGATGAGGTTACTGACTGCTTTCTCAGGAACCCCATCGAAGAAGCGATCGGCGAGGCCTTCGCCAACGCCAAGTTCGCTTTCTCCGGTTTTTCCGATTACGGCAGGGTGTTTGCCATGTTTGTAAACAAGTACCTTCCCACTGTCTCCCCGAAGAGCACGGTGATCATCCTGGGTGATGCCAGAAACAACGGCTATCCCGATGACCGCAAATTTTTGGAGAAGATCAGAAACCGCGTCAAGAGGGTTCTTTGGTTTAACCCTCAACCTCAGGAACAGTGGGACAAAGAGGACAGCATCATGAGCGTCTACGCTCAGTACTGCGACCAGGTCTTCGAATGCCGCAACCTCAAGCAGCTGGAGAAGGCAGTCGAGGCGATCGTCTGAAGAAAACAAAGAAAGGGGTAAAGGGGATGAAGGTCAACGTCTATTTCTATGCCGAGGGGATCGACATGTTTGTCCCTAACGCCAGGTTTGGAGAAAAAACAGAGGTGGAAGCGCCAGAAGGGGCTATAGTCGGCGATGTGCTCAAGAAATTGGGGATACCTTTGAACGTCTTCGGAGTCCTTCTCAACGGCAAAAGCGTCCCCTACGATAAGAAGTGCAGCGAAAACGACTCCATCTACATCGTCGAAGCGATAAACGGGGCATGAGAGAGAGGTTGGGCAAAGTGAGCGGATTAAGAGAGGATCAGCTGAACCGGTATGAGCGCAACATCCTCCTCAAAGGCATCGGCGCCGAAGGGCAGAAGAGGCTCCTCGACTCCAGCGTTCTGGTGATCGGAGCGGGAGGGCTGGGGTCACCTGTCGCCTATTATTTGGCAGCAGCGGGGGTCGGGAGGATCGGCCTGATCGACCATGATCAAGTAAACCTATCCAACCTCCAGAGGCAGATCCTCCACTTCACCGAAGACCTCAACAGAAAAAAGGCCGAATCCGGAGGGGAGAAGATAAAAAAGCTCAACCCGGACATCAGGGTCGACATCTGCTGCGAAAAGTTCGACAAGCGCAACTCTCGCCAGCTCGTCAGGGATTACGATGTCGTGGTGGACTGCGTCGACGGTCTGGAAGGCAAGTACCTGATCAACGACACCTGCCTCGAGGAGAGAAAGCCCTTTGTCTATGGAGCTGTCCGCAGCTTCACCGGGCAGGTCGCGACCTTCATTCCAGGAAAGGGGCCCTGCCTGAGGTGCCTCTTCCCCAAAGACGCCGTGAGCGTCTTCGTAGACGCGGCGGCATCCGGCGTCTTGGGGACCGTTCCGGGAGTGATCGGCTGCCTACAGGCGACTGAGGTGATCAAAATCCTGTTGAACCTCGGGGATCCCTTGGTAGGGAACCTGCTCATATACAACGCCCTGTCGATGAGCTTCAGCAAAATGCCTTTCGGGAAAAACCCCGAATGTATCCCAGCCTGCCGCGCCGCAGACTAGCCCGCCCCGCCGTTTTCAGGGCCTTAGCAGATCGCCGACAAACCGCACCGCTTCATCTGTAAGGCCCACAGCGTCCTGGGCCAACCACCTCAGCCCCCCAACAGGCCTTTTCCAGCCTCTACCGATAGTTTACCACAGTTCGCCCCAGGTGAAACCAGGCGCCAAAAAGATGCATTTCGTAGATTCCGCCGGGATCGGCCGATCCCGGCGTTCTCTTTTCCGGGATTCGCCCAGCCTCGCAACCCCAGCCTCATAACCCCTCTCCAGCGGAGCCCTCCCCCGAAATCCCATGTCCAGCCGAGCCTCCGGAGAACGGCCGCATCCCCGGAATGCATGCCGGGGGCACCCCCGGCATTTCAGCGATGCGTCCTTTGCCGCAGGGGAATCCCCGGGCTTACAATGGTGGCAACAAGGGGATATCCCCGGGAAGGAGAGGAGGTGAAAAAATGGCAGTAAACGCCGTGCCCGTGAGCTCGACCCTGCAGATCGTCGTCCAGACCGGAACAGACGCCAACGGCAACCCGGTCCTGCGCACCCGCTCCTACCGCAACGTCAAGGTAGAGGCCACAGACGAGGATGTGCACGCCGTCGGAGAGGCCCTGGCAGCTCTGCAGTCAAACCCTGTCAACGCCATCCAGAGGGTGAACGAGCTGGAGCTTGTGGCGGTCTAAGCGGGAAAGCGCACTAAAGGCGAAAGGAGGTGAAGAAGGATGCTCACCAGGACGCTCGTGCTGATCTTCCAGACAGCAGGAGGGGGGAGGCTGCGGATCTCCATACCAGACCCCAAGCCTGACCTCACCGCACAGGAGGTAAACGCTGCGATGAACGCCGTATTAGCGAAGAACATCTTCGCTACGAGCACAGGCAACGCGACGGCGATCCTCGGAGCTCAGATCGTCAGCCGCGAGACAACCGACGTGATCTCCGTCTAAGCGAGAGGCCCGCCGGTCGAGCTGCTCATCCACCAGGGAGGCCGGCGGGCTCCCCCTTTTGAGAGCCTAGCGAGCCGCCTCAGGCTCGGTGACCATCATAACAGCTGAAAGGAGGGAGCTAAATGCAGGACATCCTGGTGCAGATAGGCAACTACGGCTTCCCGATGGTCGTGGCTGTCTACCTGCTGGTGCGTGTGGAAAAGAAGCTCGACGCCCTGACCGCCGCCATCAGCCGCCTGGAGCAGGTGCTGGCGAGCTTTCTGAGATCGCCGCTGCAAGGCGAACCACCTGCCTGAAGCGAAGCCGTTGCCGCAGGCTGCGGAGATGCCCGCAGAGGAGCGGCCCTTGAACAAATTGTCAGGAGGCGAAGGATATGGCCCAAACCAGATGGACGCACATCATCGTCCACCACACCGGGGCTGAGGAAAAGGACGCCGAGCAGGTGCGGCGCTACCACCTCTCCCTGGGATGGCGGGACATCGGCTATCACTACGTTATCGAGCGCGACGGGAGAGTCGTCCCCGGGAGGAGCCTCGACCAGCCGGGGGCGCACTGCAGGGCTGCAGGGATGAACACCAGGGGGATCGGGGTGGCGGTCCTGGGGAACCTCAACC
>JBNATO010000002.1:0-27665 GCA_049701555.1 Thermacetogeniaceae bacterium
CAGGTTTCCCGGCAGAACCGCCAGAAGAATTAAAACAGCCGAGGACTATTTTCGAAACCTTAGCTGTATGCTCAGAAACTTGTCTTATCCTTATGTCCTCAAGATCGTCTCTCATAGCTTACCCCCCGTATTCGTCCAAAGCAACCAGCGAGGTCTCGCATCCTGTCTGCAAGAAGGATATCACATCCAAAAGTGCCTGAGCTGTATCCAGAGAAGTGAGGCAGGGGATACCGTGTTCCACTGCAGCGCGCCTTATCTGGAATCCGTCTCTTACCGGTTCACGCCCTTCGCTGTAGGTATTGACCACAAAGTTGACCTTACCGGACCGAATAAGGTCGACAACATGCGGAGAGCCTGCTGCGATCTTGTTGACTTCTTCTACCTCAAACCCTTTGTTTTTGAGGAAGCGCGCCGTTCCTGCAGTTGCGTAGAACTTTAAGCCGAGCTTGGCCAGTCCTTCCACAACCGGCAGCGCAGCCTCTTTGTCGCGATCAGCTATCGTCAGAAGCACCGCTCCTGAGCGGGGTATGGAACAGCCAGCGGCAAGCAGCCCCTTATAGAGGGCCTGAGAAACAGATCGATCGACTCCCATCACTTCTCCTGTTGATTTCATCTCGGGCCCCAGGAAGGCATCTACACCTGCCAGCTTGCCGAAGGAGAAAACAGGCACCTTTACTGCCACAAACGGACCCGGTTTAACAAGTCCCCCTTGGTACCCGAGTTCACGCAGATTTTTTCCCAGCATGATCTTCGTCGCTAAACGCACCATGGGAATCCCTGTGATCTTGCTCAGATAAGGAACTGTGCGGCTGGCACGAGGATTTACTTCGATGACGTAAACCTGACCGTCATAATAGACATACTGGATGTTTAACATACCTTTTATTTCAAGCGCCCGTGCTATCCTGCAGGTGTAGCTGACGATCTTTTCCTGAACTTCATCAGGGAGGTGTGCCGGATAGACAGCAATGCTATCACCGGAATGAACGCCAGCTCTTTCGATATGCTCCATGATCCCAGGGATCAGCACCTCTTCACCATCGCACACAGCATCAACTTCGATCTCTTTGCCCTGGAAATACTTATCTACCAAGATGGGATGGTTTTGAGAGACTGCCACAGCATTTTGGACATAGCTGATGAGGTCTTCTTCATTATACACAATTTCCATCGCTCTTCCGCCCAGAACGTAGGAAGGTCGCACCAGCACAGGAAAGCCAATCTGGCGAGCTATCGCCACAGCTTCCTCTACTGACGATGCCCCGCGCCCAGGAGGCTTTGGAATATCGAGGCTCGAAAGGAGCTTCTCAAAGCGTTCTCTGTCCTCGGCCTCATCGATCTTGTCAACAGAAGTCCCTAAAATCTTGACACCTGCACGAGCAAGAGGCTCTGCCATATTGATCGCCGTCTGACCGCCGAACTGCACGATCACGCCTTCAGGTTGCTCCAGCTCCACAACATGCAGCACGTCCTCCAGTGTCAAAGGTTCAAAGTAGAGGCGATCTGCTGTATCAAAGTCGGTGCTGACCGTCTCGGGATTGTTGTTGATGATCAATGCCTCTATCCCTTCCTCTTTGAGAGCCTTGACAGAATGCACTGAACAGTAATCGAACTCGATCCCCTGTCCGATCCTTATAGGCCCTGCTCCCAGCACAAGCACCTTCCTGCGCGGAGTTGGGACTGCTTCGTTCTCTGAATCATAAGCTGAATAGAAATAAGGTGTTTCTGCCTCGAACTCCGCCGCACACGTATCCACCATTTTGTAGACAGGCCTGATTCCCAACTCGCTCCGATGCTTCCTGATAAGACCAGCATCAATCCCTGTGATGAGACTGATGTTCTCATCGCTCAGCCCCATCATCTTGGCCCGATAGATGAGTTCTGGGGTCAGGCTTGACACATCCTTGATCTCTGCCAATTTTTTGCTGTATTCTACAATTTTCTGCATCTTTTTCACAAAGAAGCGATCGATCTTCGTCAGCTCAGCTATGGAATCAACGCTGAAGCCGCGCTGCAGAGCATGGAAGATCAGAAAGAGGCGCTCATCTGAAGGAGTGCTGAGCTTCTCCATCAGCCGCTCATCGCTCAGTTTTTTATACTCGTCATTCTCCCACCAGTTGCTGTTGATCTCCAAAGAGCGCACAGCTTTGAGCAAGGCCTCTTCAAATGTGCGGCTGATCGCCATGACCTCACCGGTAGCCTTCATCTGCGTTCCCAGAGAGCGGTCAGCGTCTGTGAACTTGTCAAAGGGCCACCTCGGAATCTTTACCACACAGTAATCAACGGTTGGCTCAAAACAGGCGCTGGTCTTACCAGTAACTGCATTCTTGATCTCATCCAACCTATACCCCAAAGCGATCTTGGCAGCAACGCGGGCTATCGGATAGCCTGTGGCCTTCGAGGCAAGAGCGCTGGAGCGGCTCACCCGCGGGTTTACCTCGATCACGTAGTAATCGAAGCTGTTTGGGTCCAAGGCGAACTGGATATTGCAGCCGCCCTCCACTCCTAATGCGCTGATAATCTTCAGCGATGCTGTTCTGAGCATCTGGTATTCATAGTCGCTCAGCGTCTGAGTCGGCGCCACAACAATGCTGTCGCCTGTATGAATGCCCATGGGATCAACGTTCTCCATGCTGCAGATCGTGATACAGTTATCCGCGGCGTCCCGCATCACCTCGAACTCGATCTCCTTCCACCCCGCTACGCTGCGCTCGATCAAAACCTGACCTATCATGCTCAGGGCTAATCCTCTGCTCACAATATCCCGCAGTTCCCTTTCATTGTTTGCCAATCCGCCCCCGGTACCCCCCAGCGTATAAGCTGGACGGACGACAACCGGATAACCAACCTCTTTGGCGAACGAAACGGCATCCGCTACGTTGTCGACCACAACGCTCTCCGGCACAGGCTCGCCGATCTCACAGAGCATTTTCTTGAAGAGGTCACGGTCTTCTGCCTTCTTGATCGCCTCCACAGGGGTGCCTAACAAAGCCACTCCGTGTTCAGCCAAAACACCCGACTCTGCTAGCTGAACAGCGAGGTTGAGCCCTACCTGCCCACCGAGCGTCGGCAAGAGACCCTGTGGGCGCTCCTTAGCAATTATCCGAGCGAGAAACTCCTTCGTCAGAGGCTCAATATAGATCCTGTCGGCCATCTCCGGGTCTGTCATGATCGTGGCAGGGTTGCTGTTGACCAAAACGACTTCGATCCCTTCTTCCTTCAATGCACGACATGCTTGCGTCCCAGCATAGTCAAACTCAGCAGCTTGACCGATAATTATCGGGCCTGAGCCGATCACCATTACCCTTTTTAGTTCTAGATTAAGGGGCATAAACACTCCTCCTTCCACTCTTTCAAAAGAGCAATGTTCACAGCGTTTTTACAAAGACATTGAAGAGGTTGTTGGAGTCCAGTGGACCAGGAGCACCCTCGGGGTGAAACTGGACCGAAAAAACAGGAAGCCTTCGGTGGCGCAACCCCTCGACCGTGCCATCGTTCAGGTTGCGGTGGGTGATCTCGACCTCGTCCTGCGGAAGGCTCTTCTCATCCACCGCAAACCCGTGGTTCTGGGAAGTGATATAGACCTTCCCAGTTTTGAGATCCTTCACAGGGTGATTGGAACCTCTATGACCAAATTTGAGTTTATAGGTATCCCCACCTAAAGCCAGCGCTATAACCTGATGACCGAGGCAGATTCCCATGATCGGCACCCTACCGAGCAGGTAACGGGAGGTCTCCACAGCATACATGGCGCATTTGGGATCCCCCGGCCCGTTGGAAAGCAGCACTCCATCCGGCCGGTAGCTGAGGATCTCCTCTCCGCTGGTCCAAGCTGGTACGCGACACACAGTGCAGCCGCGTCTCACCAAGGCGTTTAAAATGCTGTGTTTCACGCCAAGATCAACAACAACCACCTTCTTTTGTCCCTCTCCTATAACCTCCACCTGAGATGTGGAGACCACCCTGACGAGATCCTGCTCAGAAATTGTTGGGGCACTTTTTGCAATCTCTACCAGCTCATTAGGGTCGTGATCGCCAGCTGCGATCACACCACGCATTGTTCCATGTTCGCGCAGCCTCCTAGTCAGGGCTCGGGTGTCGATCCCAGCGATCCCTGGTATCTCATACTTCTTGCAGAACTCTTCTAGTCTCATTACGTTACGCCAATTGCTTGGGTAATCGCAAATTTCCTTCACAACCAGGCCCTTCACCCAAGGCTTTCTTGACTCAAACTCGTCTTCGTTTGTCCCGTAATTGCCGATCAGCGGGTATGTCATAACAACAATCTGACCGCAGTATGAAGGGTCCGTTAGGACCCGCTGATAACCTGTCATCCCAGTATTAAACACTACCTCTCCTGTTTGCACCTTCTCGCACCCGAAAGCTTCTCCTTGAAAAACTGTGCCATCTTCCAACGCAAGGTAACCACGCATCTAACTGCTTGACTCCTTTCTCTGCCTTTTACTCAGATTATTGGGTTTCCGTTGGACATCACAACTCTTCCGTCCACTATGGTCATAATCGGCCATCCCGTTAACTCCCAACCGTTGAAGGGGGAGTTCTTACCTTTGGAAACAAATTCCTCCACACAGACACGTCTCCTCAAGCGGGGATCGATCACGGTGAGATGAGCCGGATTTCCCACCCTTATCAAACGCTCAGGAAGCCCCAGAATCCTCGCGGGATTCAAAGCCATCTTCTGCACAAGCTGCTGCGGGGTAAGAATTCCTCTCTCCACCAGACGATCCCACATTAGAGGGACAGCTGTTTCCAGGCCAGAAATTCCGAAAGGAGCATAGTTGTATTCGACGTCTTTCTCCTCTAAAGTGTGAGGAGCATGATCTGTGGCGATCACATCGATCGTCCCGTCCTGCAATCCCTCACAAAGCGCATCTATGTCCTCCTTCGTGCGCAGCGGAGGGTTTACCTTCGTGTTCGTATCAAAGCTCATTACAGCCTCGTCGGTTAGACAGAGGTGATGGGGGGTAACCTCCGCTGTCACCCTGACCCCGCGCCTTTTCGCTTCCCTGATCATCCGCACAGAGCCAGCGCTGCTGACATGAGCGATATGGATTCTTGCCCCTGTCATCTCCGCCAAGATGAGATCTCGGGCGACTTGGACCTCCTCTGCAGCGCGAGGTATCCCCCGCAGACCGAGGATAGTCGAAATATACCCTTCGTGCATCACGCCACCTGCGCTCAGGTTGGTATCCTCGCAGTGACTGATGATGAGGATGTCAAAAATTCTGCTGTATTCCATAACACGCCTCAAGACTTCGCTGTTCATGATCGAATTGCCATCGTCAGAAAGCGCAACAGCTCCACCCTCTACTAAGTCACCTATCTCAGCGAGTTCCATCCCCTTCCGCTCTTTAGTGGCACAACCTACAGGGTAAACAGGAACTGGAGCATCTTCAGCTCGCTTTTTGACAAACTCGACGACTGCCCTGGTGTCAGCAGGAGGCTTTGTGTTCCCCATAGCCACCACAGCAGTGAATCCGCCTCGCGATGCAGCCCTCGTGCCCGAAAGGATCGTTTCTTTTATCTCCTCGCCAGGCTCCCGGAGGTGACAGTGCATGTCGATGAATCCGGGGCAGATGTAACATCCATCAACCTGAACCACCTGAATGCCATCGTTTGCCTCGAGGTCAGGCTGAACTGCTGCGATCTTCCCCTCTCGGATCAACACATCCGCCCTCTCAACGGTGTTTCTCTCTGGATCGATCACCATCCCTCCCTTAAGCAGTAAGCTCACTTTCCTCCCCCCTTCCCATCAAGAGATAGAGCAACGCCATGCGCACGGCGACGCCGTTCTTTACCTGCTCATTGATCGCAGCATGCGGCCCGTCTTGAACCTCCGGGCTGATCTCAACCCCCCGATTGACTGGCCCAGGATGAAGAACCAGCACGTCAGGTTTAGCAAGCTTGAGCTTTTCTTCGTCCAAGCCGTAGAGCCGTGTGTATTCCCTGATGCTCGGGAAGAGGCCCCTCTGTTGCCGCTCCAGCTGAATGCGCAAGACATTGATCACATCTACGTCTTTTAATCCTTCCTCGCAGCGGTAAAACACCTTAGCGCCCATTCGGTGGATATCAGGGGGAATCAGGGTAGGGGGACCGATCACCCGCACTTCTGCTCCCATCTTGGTAAGCCCCCAGATATTTGAGCGTGCCACTCTGCTATGGGCAATATCGCCGAGAATTGCTACCTTCAGCCCCTTAAAACCACCCTTCTTCTCTTTTATCGTAAACATATCCAACAGGGCCTGTGTGGGATGCTCATGAGCCCCGTCGCCCGCGTTGATAACCCTTGCCTTGACATAACGGGAAAGAAGGTGAGGAGCACCAGCTATAGAATGCCTTATGACGATCACATCAATCCCCATCATTTCAATTGTTTTGGCGGTATCCCTTAAGCTCTCACCCTTCTGGACACTGCTTGTGGCAACAGCGATGTTTACTGTATCCGCTCCTAAATACTTTGCTGCAAGCTCAAACGAAGTGCGGGTGCGCGTGCTCGGCTCATAGAACAGAGTCACTACGGACCGTCCTCGCAGCGTCGGAACCTTTTTGATATCTCGTCCCAAGATCTCTTTCATCGGCTCAGCAGTATCCAGAATGAGCTCTATTTCCTCTGGGCTCAAATCCTGTAAGCCCAGGAGATCCTTCCGCTTTAACCCTTTCATCCTTTCTCCTCCCTAAGGAATCAAATCAAAAGACCTCTTTGTCGGCCTCTGAGAGGCCAACAAAGAGGTCTGTAGCACCGCACTAATCCCTAACCTCCCCTTGCTAGCCTCTCAGGACTAGTTTAAAGGGTTCCCTTCCGATTTATCCTCTTCTATTCAGTTTTCTCGATCACCACCTTATCTACTCCATCGACCTCTTCCAACAAAACCGAAACGTTTTCCTTTTTCGAAGTTGGCACGTTTTTCCCGACGTAGTCCGCTCGTATCGGGAGCTCACGATGTCCACGATCGATCAACACGGCTAATTGAATCAACTTTGGACGCCCCAGGTCCATGATGGCGTCGAGCGCAGCTCTTACCGTCCTTCCCGTGTAGAGGACATCATCCACCAAAACAACCTTCTTGTCGGTCACGCTAAAAGGAACATCCGTTTTTCTAAGAACAGGCTGGTAGTCCAGCCTGCCCAGATCATCCCGATAGAGATTGATGTCCAGAGTCCCCAGAGGTACCGACGTTCCTTCTATCTCCTTTATCTTTGCAGCAATTCTCTGAGCGAGAGGAACGCCCCGACGCATAATGCCGATCAAAACCAGATCCTCCGTGCCTGCATTTTTTTCTAATATTTCATGTGCGATTCTTGTTAAAGCCCGACGAATCCCATCTTTATCCAGAATCTGTACCTGCTTAGAGTGAGACACAAACCCGCCCTCCTCACAAAAAAACCTGCTTCCAGGTTCCTTGGAAGCAGGGCTACTTCCGCCTATTACCAAAACGCTGATAAGTTGTCCATTACTTCCGTCATGCTTCCTTCCCAGTCTCTCCGGACTGGTCCTTAAAGGAACCCTTTAATTAGTATAGCATTCGAATGCCTCTTGTCAATAAAATTATTTGTTCTTGAGATTCCTAAGATATTCCAATGCTTGTGAAAAAGCAGGGGGAGGTGGAACAGAAAAATCAAGCACTTCACCGCTGCGCGGATGGGTAAAAGTAATTCTATAGGCATGTAAAGCCTGGCCAGGAAGGTTTAGAGGATTGCGGCGCGGCCCATACACAGGGTCGCCAGCAACAGGATATCCCGCATAGGACATATGCACACGTATCTGGTGGGTTCTCCCTGTTTCCAACTCCACCTCTAGCAGCGTGTAGCCAGGAAATCTCTCTATTACTCGGTAATGAGTCCGTGCCTCGCGACCATTGGGGTTATCCTTCGGAAGAACCGCAAACTTTTTGCGGTCCCCCGGATCCCTGCCAATGGGTGCATCGATAATTCCCCTCTCTTCTCGCACCTCTCCATGAACAAGAGCAAGATATCTCCTTTTGATCTTTCTCGCCTTGAGCTGGGCGGTCAATTCCCTATGGGCAAGTTCACTCTTGCTCACAAGCATCAGGCCTGAAGTATCTTTGTCCAATCTGTGGACAATGCCTGGTCGCAGGTATCCACCAATTCCGGACAGATCAGGGCAATGATAAAGAAGAGCGTTCACCAGCGTACCGCTTTTGTGGCCAGCAGCTGGATGAACCACCAAACCTGCCGGTTTGTTGATCACCAAGAGATCGGGATCCTCATAGATAATGTCTAAAGGGATAGGTTCTGGTAAAAGGTTTACCTCCTCAGGTGGCGGTACTACCATTTCAATTTCATCGTTTAAACGCAAACGGAAGCTGCAGCGCTCCTTCTTGGAGTTTACCAGTACATTACCTCTTTCGATCAAGCGCTGGATCTGGTTTCGGCTGAGAGAAGGAACTGAAGATGTAAGAAACTGATCGAGACGCTTCCCAACAGCCTTTTCGTCAACCTTAAAGCGGTAGACATCACCCATCAATTCCATCTTCCATCACCCTTCCCCGGTCCTACTCTGCTGGGGAACGAGCAAAAACAAAAAAAGGAGAATGACCCCTAAGAAGATAAACACATCAGCAAAATTAAAAACTGGCCAAAAATGAAAATCAAGAAAGTCGGTCACATACCCCGTACGCACTCTGTCTAATAAATTCCCCAAGACCCCTCCCGTCAAAAGCCCGAGGCTAGAGGCAAGCCTGGCATCCATTTGGGGTATATGCAGGAGAGCGACAACAACCCCAAACACTAAAACTAATCCTATTGCAATAAAAAGAGAAGTCTGATGCGCCAATATCCTAAACGCTCCCCCTGGGTTTCTGACCAGAGTTATGCTGAATAGCCGAGGTATTATGGTGATAGAATCGCCCAGCTGCATTCTTGTGACTACGAAATACTTTGTTATCTGATCAACAGCGAAAGCACCTAGGCAGTAGATTATGAAGAAAACCATCAGATCTCATCCTCTGCCAATTTTTCAATAGCCTCTCGATTCCCGGTGATCAAAGCATTATAGGCGATTTCAAGGCGCAAAGCCATTTTATCTGCTGAAAGCTGCTCCGCCCGCTTGCGGGCGGCAGCACCCATTTTCTTCCGGAGCTCTTCATCCCTGACCAACAGAATAATCAACTCAGCAAACCTCTCCTTTCCCTCCTTACACAGATACCCTGTTACTCCTTCTTTAACCATCGCCAAGGAGCCATAAGCAGCCTGAGCCACCACAGGCAGCCCTGCCGCCATCGCCTCTGCCAGAACAAGACCCTGAGTTTCCGTTACAGAAGGAAAAACAAAGATATCCGCGCTTCTATAGGCTGTTGCCACTTTCTCTGGCTCCAAAAAACCTGTAAACACAACCTTTTCTACAACACCTAACTCCCGGCTTTTCACCTTAAGGTGTTCCATTTCGGGGCCGCTTCCTACCAATACAAGCACAACGTTTTTTGCTTCCCTAACAACAAGAGAAAACGCTTCAAGCAAATACTCGAGATTCTTTTCCTTGCCGATGCGCCCCACAAAAAGAAGAATTATATCTTCTTCAGGAATTCCAAAGGCTTTTCTCAGGTAATCGGTTCTTCCTCCTAAAAAGCGGCTTAATTCAATTCCAGTTGGAACAGGTATGATGCTCGTTGTCACACCATACCCTCTCAGAAGATCTCTGATCACGTCCGTTGGAGTGATCACGAGGTCACATTTGTTGCAAAAGTCCTTGGCAATGCTCACCACGAATTTTTTAACGAGCCCAGTCGCTATTGGAAAATAATGTACGTACTGATCATATAGAGTATGGTATGTGAACACCAAAGGGAGGTCAAATCTGCGCGCGAAAAAAGCGCCCAGCCGACCCAACATAAACGGCGAATGCACATGAATCACATCGAGACCCCAATCCCTTATGTATCTCTGTGCAGGCCAGGGAATGGGAAGCCCTATATAAAAATCAGGGTAGGTCGGGGCACGAAATGAAGGAAAGCGATAGATATTTGCCTCGTCATCATCGACAGAAGGATATCGGGGAGCAAAGATATAGATCTCGTGACCACGGCGTTTCAGCTCACGCGCAAAGCTCTCGATCGAGCGTACGACACCACTGATATACGGCCTATAGCTGTCTGTAAAAAAGCCAATTTTCATAGTTTCTCTCTGCTAGAAATTCTCCTCCTCCAATATCCTCCCATTGCCTTTGCCTCGGTAATCTCGGCAGATAACTCCGTCCGAATCCCGATAACAGGGAATCGACTCCACATCCTCAACTCCTCCTACATCTTCTCCCATCTCGTTATCGGAAAACCCCATCTCACTTTTTACAACATCTGAGGAAGTTCCGTAGCGTGCTACGGCTTGCCATGAGTCCTCGCCATCAAACTCTACGCTCTGCTCGTAAAAAAGTCGATCCTCAGGAAACCCTCCAAACGGAGGCATAACCACTCCCTCTTCTACGGGCCTCCGATAAAACTTTACCCTAACTTCCTTTTTCATTTGGCATTCCAAACACAAAGGAGCAGAGGGGACTACCTCTAACCTTTCCTCTGGGATCTTTCTCCCGCATTCTTCGCATCTTCCATAGTTGCCGTTTTCAATCTTTTTTAGGGCGACCTTGTTGTCAGCTAGCTGGCTTTTGATCAGGTCGCGCAGCCCGATTTCCTTGCTCCTCTCAAATGTTTCCGTACCGAGATCGGCTGGATGGTTGTCAAACATCGAAAGCTCAGATGTGGAATCCTGCAAACTGTTCAGCACCTTCGGGTCTTCCAAATGCGCCAGCCTTTCCATTAATTCCTGTCTTTCTTTCTCCAGCAATCTGCGAAAATATTGCTGCTTCTCTTGTTCCAAATTGCTCAGCCTCCGTATGCAAATTTTAAGAGACACCAGTGCGAAGTTGAAGCTGAACGAGCCGAATGATCTGTGCGATAAAGTCGCTGATGAGCGGAAGATGAAGCACCACCAGGCGTTGCAAAATAACTATCAGCAGTGCCCCTAACAAAGAAAAACCTACTGCAATACCTACTCCCCTTGCCAGACCAGAAATAAAATTGATATATAAGAGGCGCCATGGCCTGTTTAGAAGATCGACATATTCTGCCAGTTTCATCCGCTCAATACTCAAAGAAAGCTCTTCAATCTTCTCTTTTAATGTGGTTAGGAGTTCATCTTGTAGTCTCTCCAAAACAAAACTCCCCTGAGATTTATTTTTCCCGTTGCTTTTCTAATTAGTCAACGCTTGCAGGGGGGCTGGAATGCGACCTCCGCGCCTGACGAAGCGAGCAGCGCTGAACTTACTAACTGCCATCACGGGTGCTCTACCTAGCAGCCCGCCGAACTCCACATAATCGCCAGGCGCCTTACCTGGCGCAGGGATAATCCGCACCCCTGTAGTCTTCTTATTGATCATCCCGATAGCAGCTTCGTCAGCGATAATCGCTGCAATCGTCTCCACTGGTGTGTCACCGGGTATGACGATCATATCCAGACCAACGGAGCAAATACAAGTCATCGCCTCCAATTTCTCAAGAGATAACGCTCCATCCGCAGCTGCCCTCGCCATTCCAGCATCCTCGCTCACAGGGATAAACGCGCCACTAAGACCTCCAACATAAGATGACGCCATTGCCCCACCCTTTTTCACAGCGTCGTTGAGAATCGCTAAGGCAGCTGTACTCCCAGGCGCTCCACAACGCTCTAAACCCATCGCCTCAAGGATATCAGCCACACTATCCCCTATTGCAGGGGTGGGAGCAAGAGACAGATCCACAACCCCAAAGGGGACGTTTAGCTTCGCTGAAGCCGCACGTCCGATAAGCTCACCCATGCGGGTGATCTTAAAAGCTGTCTGCTTGATCAATGTGGATAGAGTTCCCAAGTCGGCATCCGGGTGCTTACGAACAACGCTCAAGATCACACCTGGGCCACTAACCCCTACGTTTAAAGCGCACTCTGGTTCTCCTACCCCATGGAAGGCGCCTGCCATAAAGGGGTTATCTTCCGGCGCATTACAGAAAACTACCAATTTCGCGCACCCAATCCCACCTTTTGCGGCAGTGAGTTCAGCAGTTTCTTTGATGATTTCTCCCATCATCATCACTGCGTCCATGTTTATCCCTGCTTTGGTGGTGCCCACATTTACAGCAGCACAAACACGCTCTGTCTGGCTCAACGCACGGGGTATCGACTTTATCAGATTCAGGTCGCCAACTGTAAATCCTTTGTGGACAAGAGCAGCATAACCTCCGATAAAATTGACGCCGATTTCTTTGGCTGCTTCTTCCAGCACCTCAGCCAAACTGAAGTAATCGTCTTCTTCACAGCTTTCTGCTACCAACGAAATAGGCGTGACCGCTACCCTCTTGTTGACGATCGGAATTCCGTAGGTGCGTTCCAACTCTTCCCCAACCTCAACAAGGTTTCCGGCTATACGTACGATCTTATCAAATATTTTTTTACCCACAGTTTTTATATCTGATCCCGCACAGTCCCTCAAACTGATGCCAAGCGTAATCGTCCTGATATCGAGGTTTTCTAGCTCTACCATCCGGATCGTTTCGAGGATCTCCTCAGGCGCGTAAGAAATGGACATATTTCAACATCCCTTCTCTCCCTCTACCGATGACAGCGCTTAAATCCGGTGCATATACCGGAATACATCTTCGTGCTGGAGAGTGATATTCAGCTCCAATTCCTCCCCCTTGTCTTCCAGCATTTTACGCAATGTTGCAAAATCGACCGTTGCCTGAGAAAGGTCAACAATCATGATCATCGCAAAGAATCCCTGCAAAACCGTCTGGCTGATATCCAAAATGTTGACGTTTGCACCAGCAAGCACTCCAGCTACGGCTGCGATGATCCCTACCCTGTCACGGCCGATAACAGTCACTATCGCCCGCTCAACACTCTTTTTATCTCCCTCGTTCTCCACAGGAGCCGCATCCTTATCCCTAATAAAATCGAGTTTTATCCCCTTCTCTTTCGCCCAATCCCTCGCAGCCTTAGTCAGAATCGTTCCCATAGGCAAGAGTATTTCATTTTTCCCATCAGCCAGTTTTTGTAGCTTCTCTCTTGTTATTACCTCACGCATCACTCACTTCTCCTTTACCGATTCATCAACTCCCTATCTTGGCCTCATACTCGTGTACCACCTGGTAGCAACGCCTGCACAACCCTGGGTGTTCAGGAAAACTACCTACCGATTCGTCATAGAGCCAACATCTCACGCACTTCTGGCCGCTAGCTCTGTCCACATGAATTTTCACATCATACTCTTCTGCATAAACCGCCGCAGCCGGAGCAGCCTCCCAGACCTCATGAATCTTGACATCTGAAACGATCAACAGTCTGGGAAGTTCGTCTTCAAACTCTCGCAGATACTTGAGCGATTTCTCGTTTTCCGGATAGAGCGATATAACCGCCTCGGTCGAGGGTCCGATGAGCTTCTTCCTCCTGGCTTCTTCCAGCTGTCTGGTTATGTTTTCTCTGAGGCCCAGAATCCACTCCCACTTCTCCTCGAGTTCTTTATCCAGGTAGCTGCGATTTACCTCGGGCCACGGCGCCATGTGGATGCTTTCCCATTCCTCTTTTGCCCTCGGTAGATATCCCCAAATCTCTTCTGTCGTAAAACTTAAAATTGGTGCGAGCATCCGAGCAAGGAGATGACAGATCTCATAGAGAACCGTCTGGACACTGCGGCGCTGGCGACTCTTCGCAGAAGAACAATACAAAGTGTCTTTAGTCACATCCAGGTAGAAAGAACTCAGGTCAACAACACAGAAGTTGGTGATCGCATGGTAAACGACGTGGAACTCAAAGTTCTCATAAGCTGCCGTCACGCGCTGGAGCAATTTGTGAAGCTTCAGCAAAGCGTACTTGTCAAGCTTGCTCAGATCTTCATATCGAAGAGCATCCACTGAGGGATCAAAGTCATAGAGATTTCCCAACATAAACCGGAAGGTGTTGCGGATCTTCCTATAGGCATCAGTCAGCTGAGACATGATGTTCTGCGAAACCGCCACATCACTCCGGTAGTCAGCAGAAGAAACCCAAAGGCGCAGCAGATCCGCACCAAACTTCTCGATCAATTCTCCAGGTTCGATGACATTGCCAAGAGACTTAGACATCTTCCTGCCATCTTCATCCACAACAAAGCCATGGGTCAAAACAGCCTTGTAAGGAGCCTTTCCCCTCGTCGCCACTGAAGTGCAGAGGGAAGAATTAAACCATCCACGGTGTTGGTCGCTGCCTTCAAGGTAGAGATCAGCAGGCCACCTCAGTTCGGGGCGCCGATCACAGACAGCGATATGGCTGGAACCCGAATCGAACCAAACATCCATTGTATCCGTCTCTTTTCGGAAATTCTCCCCTGCACACTTGGGACACTTGAAACCCGGTGGAAGGAGTTCTGCTGCTGAGCGTTCAAACCATACGTCTGAACCGTATCTGCAGAACAGCTGCTGCAGCCAGCTGATCGTTTCATCATTGATGATAATCTCTCCACAGTTCTCACAATAGAAGATCGGAATAGGAACTCCCCATACCCGCTGCCTTGAGATGCACCAGTCCTCTCGCTCAGCTATCATGTTATGAATTCTTTCTTTACCCCAATAAGGAATCCACTTTACATCCTCAATAGCGGCCAAGGCCTCTTTCCGAAAACCCTCTACTGAAGCAAACCATTGCTCAGTTGCTCTGAACATCAAAGGCCTCTTACATCTCCAGCAATGTGGGTATTGGTGGGTTATTGTACCCTGATGATAGAGGAAGTTTCTCTTTCTCAACTCCTCGATCACCTTCTCGTTGCCGTCCCAGATGCTTACACCAGCGACAAAGCCTGCTTCATCGGTAAATATCCCTTTCCCATCGACCAGAGACATCACAGGAATGTTGTATTTTTGGCAGACCAAAAAGTCCTCCATGCCGTAGGCAGGTGCCGTGTGTACCGCACCTGTTCCCTGATCCAGAGTAACATGCTCCCCTACCACAACCACTGATTCCCGCTCATAGAGAGGATGAGTACAGACAACCCCCTCTAGCTGGCGCCCCTTCCAGCTGCCTAACAACCGAATCTCATCTATCTCTTTTCCTTTCAGGGCAAGGACCGGTTCCAGAAGCTCTTTTGCTACTACTATCTTAAGGCCGTCTACATCTGCTAAGACATACTCGAAGTCAGGATGTAAGCTGATAGCCATATTTCCAGGAATTGTCCAAGGCGTCGTCGTCCAGATCATCACATATGTTTGGCCATCAAGAGGGAATAGTCCTTTGCTGTCCTTGATCGGGAAAAGAACATAAATCGAAGGGGATTCATCCTCTTGATATTCAACTTCTGCATCAGCCAAGGCCGTTTCGCACTCAGTGCACCAGTATACTGGTTTCAGGCCTTTATAAATAAATCCTCGCTTGGCCATTTCTCCGAAAATCCCGATCTGGACTGCTTCATACTCTGGCTCCAAAGTGAGATAGGGATGCTCCCAATCCCCAAGCACCCCCAAACGCTTAAACTCTTCCCGCTGAATATTCACGTATTTGAGAGCATATTCCTTACAGATCCGGCGAAACTCAGAGATCTCTACTTGGTGCCAGTCGACCCCCAATGTTTTTATCGCCTGTTGCTCGATCGGCAACCCATGAGTGTCCCATCCAGGGACATAAGGCGCGTTGTATCCGGTCATCGATTTGTACTTAACAATGATATCTTTCAGGATCTTATTCAATGTGTGCCCCAAATGGATATGTCCGTTGGCATAAGGAGGGCCATCGTGCAGGATAAACTTGGGCTTTCCCTTTGAATTTTCTTGTATTTTCTGGTAGAGTCCAATTTCCTCCCAGTAGCGCAAAATTTTCGGTTCCTTATTTGGAAGATTAGCACGCATAGGAAAATCAGTCTGTGGCAAATTCAGAGTATTTTTGTACTCCATATCTCCACCTCATTATTTCAGCAAAATATGAACCTCTCACCTTGTCGGGCGAGAGGTCTTCCTTATTATTCCTCCCACTCATTGTCAACAGATCACAGAATTTTCATCTTATTAATTTTGAAGTAAATTATACGGAATCTTAAACCTTCCGTCAAGGATACAGAGTTTCTATACAACTCTATCTACTCCCGCTTAAGAACCCTCGACAGAAAGTCAACAGCATCTTTGAACAAAACGCCTCTTATTTCCACCAGCTTTGTCCTTCCTGTTGATCCTTTGAGAATCTCAACATTTCGAGAAGCACATCCAAAAACTTCGCTCAAATACTCTTTTAGCATCTTATTTGCTTCCCCGTCCACTGGGGGCGCAGTTAGCTTTACCTTCAAATGATCATCGAATATTCCAACTATCTCATTTCTCGAAGAACGAGGTTGAACCTTAACCTGAATTCTGATCCCATCCTTCGTCGGAGCGATCCAGGACACCGCTCAACCCCCTAGGAAATGCACAATTTGGTTCAGCAGATAAATAAACACAGCTTTAACCAGCTCCAGACCAATAATAGCCAAAAACGGTGAAAAGTCAATGCCGCTCCTTGTGACAGGCATGACGCGCCTGCAGAGATTCAAAACAGGTTCCGTGGCATGGTAGATGAAACCCAGCAACGGACTGTATCTGCGCGGCTGAGCAAACGATAAAAACACCCTTATCAAGATCATCCAGACGTAGATTTCTATTCCCCAAGAAATTGCAGCAGTTAATACACTCATAGCGGTCATGGCTGCAGCTCCCCAGCTCTAATCGTTGCTGCCTCAACAGCGCTCATCAAGAGGCCACGCAAACCACCTTTTTCCAAAACATGAACACCAGCTATCGTGCTTCCTCCAGGTGAACATACTCTATCTTTTAGCTGCCCTGGATGGTCGCCGCCAGACTGGAGCATCCTAGCAGTTCCGACCAAAGTCTGGAGGGCTAACTCTTCAGCAACCCTCCGTGGAAGCCCCATCTTTACACCCCCATCAGCCAACGCCTCCACAATCATGGCAACATAAGCAGGGCCACACCCGCTCAATCCCGTCACAGCATTCATGTTTTCCTCAGAAACAACAACAACTCTGCCGACAGCGCTAAAAAGCTTTTCCGCTACCTCTTTTTCTTTCTCACCTGCAAACCTCCCTAGAGCAAGGGCAGTCATTCCCTCTCCGATCAAAGCAGGAAGATTAGGCATAGCCCTGATAACCGGGATTCCCTCCGGCAGATGGCTTTCCAAATAGGCCAGACGAACCCCTGCTGCAACGGATATAAGCAAGTGATCGGGAGTTACAAGTTCACAAACCTCTTCCAATACGCTTTTAACCGCTGCTGGTTTCACTGCCAAAACCACTACACTTGCAGCATTTACAACCTCGCGGTTCTCTCTGGTGGTTCTGACAGGAAACTTGCTGGAAACCATGTCTAGCTGGGATTGATTAGTATCGCTGACAATTATATCCTCTGGTGAAATAAGAGCTTTGTTGACAAAACCAGATATGAGCGCGCCCCCCATGGAGCCTGCTCCTATTACGCCAATAACCCTCTCTTTTGTAGCGATCGCTGTTCCCTCCTTCTAGTTTATGAAAAGTTCCTTTCCCTCGATTCCCGAAACTCTCCGAAAATTTCGCCAGTATTAACAGTCACGTTGCTCGGAACAAAGAGAAACGTCTGCGCTGTGATCTTTAGCATGCTTCCGTTCAATGCAAGCACCGCTCCGCTCAAAAAATCAACGATGCGCTGTGCGATATCCTTCGGCGTATCTTCAAAGTTTACAATTACAGGTTTTCGGCCTTTCAAACAGATCACTAGTTTTTCTGATTCCTCGAAGCTCGTCGGCCTTGCGACAACGATCTTCATCTCAGGAGTTGTATGAAGGCTTAACACCGTGCCCTTAGCGCCGCTCCGCCTGTTAACCTCAACAGGCTGCACATCCTCCTCTTCTTCATCTTCATAACTCTCGGACAAGCCGATGAAGTTCATGAATTTTTCAAACCAATTCGCTCCCAAAGAACCACACCTCCGTTGTTGCCTCCTGCTATTTATAGCATCCAAAGAGAGCACTTCCGATCCTCACAAGAGTAGCTCCCTCTTCTACTGCAACCTCAAAATCATTGCTCATGCCCATAGAAAGGTGCTTCAGTTCAAGCCAAGGTTTTTCCTGCATCATTCTTTCCCTTAACTCTCTAAGCTGTCGAAACACAGGACGTACCTCTTCAGGATCCTCACAGTAAGGGGCAATGGTCATCAAACCGCAGACCTGTATACCTTTCATATCACGCAGCTCATCGAGAAAATCAGAGAGTTCGGATGGAGCGATGCCAAACTTGGTGGCCTCCCCTGAGACATTGACCTGAACCAGCACTTGCCAGGGATATCCTTGATTCTCGCTCAATCTGTCGAGGGTCGCCGCAAGCCTTATGCTGTCCAGAGAATGGATCATCTTGACCTTCCCTATCAAGTATTTGGCTTTATTGCGCTGAAGATGTCCGATAAAATGCCACTCTACCTGATCGCCAAGAACCTCGTACTTCTTTACAAAATCTTGAACACGGTTTTCCCCAAAAGCCCTTAAACCAGCAGCCATAGCCTCTTTGATGTGATCGACACCGACTTCTTTGCTTACGGCAATAAGCTCCACCTCAGACCTCTTTCGGCCCGCCCTCTGACACGCCTCAGATATTCTCCTATAAACATCAGCAATTCTGTTCTCTAAAGTTGTCTCTTTCAAAAAGCTCCCTCCCTCTTATGATGGTTCGATAAAAAGAGGGGAGTTCCTCCATTTCTGGCTAGATTTCTTTTTGAATCTTAGTCACAACAGAAGGATTGACAACTACCTCAAGCCCCGGTTCGATACCCTTCACAGCTACCTTTTCTCCCAACCTTCCAGTTATTTCAACCTTATGGAACCTAAAGCCAAGAGGAGAAGAAGTGATAACTCCTGTGGCGCCTTTTCGCCAAACAATAGCTTTAGCCGGCAGCACCACTCCTTCTCCCTCTGTCTTGATCACCTTCAACCCGAAAAGGCGTTTGTCAGGAAGGCGCTGTTCGGCTTCCAAAACCTCAACCACTATGAAAAGAGCGCCGTCAATCTCCCTTGCCGCAACAACCTTCCCCTTTCCAGAACCCCCATTCCACCTAAACTCAACCCTATCCTGTTGAGAAATAACATGTTCATTTCTAGCATTTTTTATCTTTACAATCAAATAAGGCTCTGAGAGGTTATCGATTATCTTAAACACAGGTTCCTCTGCAGCAGCTTCCTGCGAACAAACTTCATCTTTTTTGTTGACAGACCCAAACACCTCAGAGAATTCCAAACGCGACCACTCACTGGGAGTAAGGATATCTTCCCATCCATCAGGATGATAACAGACATACCCTGAAACCGGGCTGAAAAGGTCAATCTCGGCAATGCCTGTGTCTATACCAGTTTTTGGCCTCAGCTTCGCCACGAGTTCACCGGCACGGACAAGACTCCCTTCAGAGCGAATCCGGATCACCTGTCCCGAACAGGGTGCTTTCACAACAATCTCATTTCGCAGAACAACAGCTTCTCCATCGTAGTTGGCCACGAGGCTTCCCTCTTCTGCTTGGATTGTTTCCACAGACCCTAACAGGCACAACCTATAGATATGCCTAATACCAAGGAAAACCAGACAGCACCCTATCAAAACAACAGCAGTTCGCAGCATAAAGAGGCGGATATGTTTAAAGAAAACCGCCTTTTTCAGTCTCTTTTTTCGTCGCCCTTGGACATTCACTGTTCCTCCGCAACCCCATGAAGATGTTCAAAACATTTTTTACAAAAGCATTATAACTGCAGCCATCCGACCTGTAACACCCCGACTTCCTCTGTAAGAAAAAAAGAGATCCTGTCGGCAAATAGTACAATAAGAGCTAAATATTATGTTCCTTTCATCTATCCCAGCTTCAAGGAGGCACTGAGCGTTGATCTTCGAAAGATCTAATTTCCACGCCCCCTTTTCCCTTTGAATAAGCATCGAATGCCACTCCCCAGGAAAGGCCTCCTTCACAGCCTCAACCACTTCTTCGCCCACTTCATAGCAACAACCGCCCGCCGCCGGGGAAAGGGCAGCCAGACAATCCTTCGGCTTTGTGCCATATGCAGATGCCATTTTTTTCAAACACTTAAGCGCGATCTTAGCAACTGCCCCGCGCCAACCAGCATGAGCCAGGCCGATGACCCTGTTGACAGGGTCGCAGATATAGACGGCCTGGCAGTCCGCAACCAAACACATCAGGGCAATCCCTTTGACAGCTGTAATCTGAGCGTCTGCTTCGACGGCCTCTCTGTCGCCTGTCTTGCCCTGTTCCTCGAAAACGACAACACTATCGCCATGAACCTGTCGGGTTGCACAAAGCTGTTTCTCCGTAATCCCCAGGCTTCTGCACAGGATTCCTCTGTTAACAGCCACAGATTCGGGGTCGTCCCCCGTATGAAAACCTAAGTTGAGCGATTTGAAAGGGCCTCTGCTCACCCCACCATTTCTTGTAGTAAATACCGCCCGCACACCCATCTCTTCAAATCTAGGAATTGTGAAGTACGGCAGCTCTGTTTCACAGAGAACAAATCCCACTGTATTCCTCCGCTCCTCAAAACTGCGCCTCAATTACGCTCCCAGCAGCCAAAGAATCCGCTACCTTGATAATCCTCTGGTTGCGTGAACCCCTGAAGGGAAGGCTTAAATCACGTTCCTCTTTGATAAACCGCCCATCTATAATGAGGTCAGAAACCTCCAAAAGACTCCTCACGTCCTTATCATAGAGCGATTTTTTTACAAGCTCTTCAAAGGAATACCCGGTATAGGTCACGATATCCAACCCCATTTCTTTTATCTGGCGCCCCAAGAAGGCAAGGGGAGCAGGCTGCACAAAGGGTTCACCCCCAGAAAAAGTCACGCCTTTGATCAGCCTGCTCTTTTTGATCAATTCTAAAATTTCTTCTACCTCCACCTCACGACCTCCATGAAAATCCCAGGTCTCGGGATTATGGCAGCCATCGCAGCGATGAGGACAGCCCTGGGTGAAAATGACAAACCTGATCCCTGGCCCGTCCACTACGCTCTCCTGAATATAACCGGCGATCCTAAGTCTCATTCTTTCACCGCTCCTCATCTTTAGTCGACAGTATCCCGCCAGTGCGGCAGACGGTCGTTCAGCTCGGCAACCTTTGCATCATTGAAGCGATCAACCGTGCTCAGATACCCGGTGATCCTGCGCACACGGCGGATCGCAGTGGAACCGCAGCGGGGACAGGCTGACTCGTTGATGACCCCCAGCATGTTACAGTTTGTACAGAAGTCTACAGGGTAATTGATCCCGACATATCCCATGTCACACTCCGCCATATGCCGCAGAATAGCCTCTACAGCCTCTGGATTATGCTGCGGGGGTGAAGCCATCTCTACATAGCTGATATGACCGGCGTTGCAGTATTTGTGGTAGGGGCCCTCCAACCTGATCTTGTCGTAGAAGCTGATCGGGAAATAGACAGGTATGTGGAAGGAGTTTGTGTAATATTCTCGGTCAGTAACCCCAGGTATTATTCCGAATTCCTTGCGGTCTAAGTAAACGAAACGCCCGCACAAGCCCTCGGCCGGTGTAGCTAGAAGGGTATAGTTGAGGTTAAAACGCTCACATGCCTCATCAACCTTCTTTCTCATATAGGCGACGATCTCTAGCCCTAGCTGCTGGGCCTCCTCGCTCTGGCCATGATGGTATCCCGTCAGAGCAACTAAGGTTTCAGCCAAACCGATGAAACCAACGCTGAGTGTCCCATTGACGATAGCCGGTTCTATCGAATCGTCTTCCTTCAAGCCTTCAGACCCTAAGTAGAGGCCTTGTCCCATAACAAAAGGCAGATCTTTTACCCTTAGCTTGCACTGAACCCTAAACCGGTGGTAGAGCTGATTTATCGCCAACTCCATGACCTCGTCCAGCAAGCTATAAAAAGTATTGAGATTGCGTTCAGCCTTGATTCCCAATCTCGGCAAATTGATTGTGGTAAAGGATAGGTTTCCTCTTCCTACCGTCACAGCTGGACCACGGCGGTTATCTATCACTCTGGTCCGGCAGCCCATGTATGCCACCTGATCGCCATACTTCTTGTTGAACGAAGAATCCATAAAGCTAAAGGTCGGATTCAGCCGCTTGCTGGCAACCCGAATAGCCAGCTTGAAAAGATCATAGTTGGGATCTCCTGGATCAAAGTTAACCCCTTTCTTGAGCCTGAAGATCACATTGGGGAAAAGGGGGTTTTCTCCGCGGCCTAACCCAGCCTCATAAGCCAGCAAGAGGTTGCGGGTTACCTTCCGCCCTGCCTCTGAGGTGTCTGTCCCCAGATTTATGGAAGAAAAAGGTACCTGGCTGCCGGCTCGGCTGTGCATGCTGTTAAGGTTGTACACCAGAGCTTCCATAGCCTGATATACCTCTTCATCATCGGCGTTCTCCACAAACGGCGCCATCTGGGTGTCAAAAAACGGGAAAGACTGGCCCCCAAACATATCGTTTTGAGAACTCTGAAGGATTATCGCAGCTAAGGCTGTAGCAGACGCCGGCCTCTTAGGTGGCCTGATGTACCCATGCCCGGTATTGAACCCCTCTCTTAAAAGCTTGTCCAAAGGAATTTGCAGGCAGTTGCATGTAGTAGCGTAGAAGTCCAAGTCATGGATGTGGATATCTCCTCTTGTGTGAGCAAGCGAGAAATTTTCGTCAAGCAAGCGAGTCAAATAATATTTCCTGCTCGCAGCGCTTGCTATCTGCAGCATCTTAGCGGAAGGAGAATTACCCACATTGGCGTTATCTCTCTCTGTCTCCTTGATAATATCCTCAACCACATCCATCAATTCACTTTTTGCCTCACGTATTCGTGTGCGCTTGTCCCTGTAGAGGATATAAGCCTTCGCCGTCTTTGCATGTCCCTTCTCGATGAGGACCTTTTCTACGACATCCTGAACATCCTCAACGCTGAAGATCTGCCCGTTAAACTTCTGCTTAAGCATCCGCAAAACTTCTAGAGTCAAAGCTACAGCTGTCTCCCTGTCCTCGCCTCCAACAGCCCGAGCAGCTTTAAAGATGGCATCAGTGATCTTGGTGTCATCAAACGGGACCTCGCGCCCATCTCTTTTTCTGATCTTTGTAAACAACTCCCATTCTCCTCCCCATCACTTGATTATTGCTTGTCTTCTATTTGTTTTCTTTCTATCCCTAACTCCTCAAGGCAGCTGAGTATTTCCTCTACATCCTTAAACTCTCGATAGACAGACGCAAAGCGCACATAAGCAACCTTATCTACCTTGCGCAGACGATCCATCACCATATGTCCTATTACCTGGCTCGATACCTCCGTTTCCGCACGGTCTCTCAACTCCCTCTCTATCTCATCCACCATCAGAGAAAGCGTCTCCAGCGTAGCATGTCTCTTTTCACAGGCCTTCATGATTCCGCGCAAGAGTTTTTCGCGATCAAACAACTCCCGTCGTCCATCTTTCTTGACAACCCAAAGAGGAGGCTCTTCTATCCGCTCATATGTGGTAAAACGCCTGCCACAGAGGAGACACTCGCGGCGCCGCCGGACCTCGTTGCTCATTTCCACCAGTCGGGAATCAAGAACCCTCGACTCTCCATTTTTGCAATAAGGACAGCGCAAGGAGTTTCCCTCCAATATCTTGGGTTCTCTTTTATACTACTACACAATATATGGTATAGTAAATGATTCCAAAGGCCCATAAAAAATGTCCCCTTGTCATGGGACCCAAAATGCTCCCAATATATACATACTACCGCATATTATCTCGCTTCTTTAAGTTGTTTTCTGCGGCTGAGAAGAATGAGAAAGATCGACTAGAATGACATCAACCCCAATCCTAACTATTTTTTCCCAGTTCACAACAAGTTCATCATTTCTAGAAAAGAGACTAAAAGGTCGGCTGTTTCCCGGCAAGATGATCGCTTTGATCCTGCCGGTATCTAAATCGATGTCTATGTCTTTAATCAGCCCCAATCTTTTGCCATCGGCGATATTGATAACATCCCGCAACCTTAACTCAGAGATCTTAACCACAAAACAATGCCACCTCCTCAAAGTCACTATAATAATATGAGGGGTGGCAGACATTTGTTCCAACGTTTTATGAACTTATTATCTTAGCAAGATGCTCTCCCTCGCTGCGAATCCAGTCTAAAACCCTAAAACGAAGCATAATTGGTTTTCCAACCGCGGCTGTTTCTTTCGCTCTTATCTTTTTCTCACCCGAGTTATTGCTCATGTTATCAAGATCATAACCGGAGATATCCACGAAACAGAGCGGAGGAAAGAGAACACACCACCAGTTTGCCCCCTTCCCCTCTCCCAGCACTATACGCACCGCTTCGTAGTCGCCGGCAGGCAAAACAATGCGTCCATAAGCCCTTGCCGGAAAAGCGAATCTTCCTATACATACAGCCGCGCCATAGTCAAAACCCTCTCGCCTCAAGGTCTCCCGTGCAATCTCCGCAATCTCACAGCGGTTTTCCAACAATATCCCTTTTGCTTCTTCGAAGCTGGATACCCCTTTCAACTTAGGTCTCAAGAAATCAATCAACGCATCCCTCACATGATACTTAACATCCTGATCCCTCTTGGAGTCGCTGTTGGCAATCACATGCAACCTAATGAGTTTGTTATAGTCATATATCCCGTTATCATTATCCCTTCCTGTTGCTAACGCTAAAATGATGCAAAACAACACAATCGATAAAACTGAGAAAAGAAAGATTCTTCTGATGTTCATGGCATCTCCCTTACTAAATGTATTTTTTCATATGTTTTAGCGCTGCCTTTTCCAACCTAGATACTTGCGCTTGAGAAATACCTATTTCTTCAGCAACCTCCATCTGTGTCTTGCCTTCAAAAAAGCGCAGGGTCAGAATGAGTTTCTCGCGGTCGCTCAGCTTCCTTAGAGCCTCCCTGATCGAAATCTTCTCCAACCAGTTGGCATCATGGTTTTTCTCGTCTCCAATCTGGTCCATCACAAGGATGGGATCTCCCCCATCGTGATAAATAGGCTCAAACAAGGAAATCGGCTCCTGAATGGCATCCATCGCAAAGACAATCTCTTCCCTCGACATCTTCATCTCTTCGGCGATTTCGCTAACGGAGGGCTCACGGGAATGTTTGTTGACCAGGAGTTCTCTCACTTGTATCGCTTTGTAAGCAGTGTCCCTGAGCGAGCGGCTTACCCGGATCGGGTTGTTATCCCTCAGATACCTTCTGATCTCCCCAATAATCATAGGCACTGCATAAGTAGAAAACCTGACGTTCTGAGAAAGGTCGAAATTGTCAATTGCCTTAATCAATCCGATGCAACCAACCTGAAAGAGGTCATCGACGTATTCCCCCCTGTTCACAAAACGTTGGATCACACTGAGCACCAAGCGGAGATTGCCTTTGATCAGCTTCTCTCTGGCTGTTCTATCGCCTTTTTTCATCGCCTCAAACAGTTCCCGCATCTGAGCATTTGTTAATACTGGGAGTTTAGCAGTGTTCACGCCGCAGATCTCAACCTTGTTAACCACTCCGCTACAATCCTCCCCAGTAATACTTTGGTCGTTTTTCATTATTGCCTCGCTAATCTCAAATTATTCCGGAAGCAAGCGGTTATAATGGCAAAAAATAAAAGAGGGATAGCCATTAGGCTATCCCTCTTTCTTCAATTTGCCCGAACTTCAATCAAGGCAACATATCTCTTTTCTAAGCCTTTTGATAATCCTCTTCTCAAGACGAGAAATATACGACTGTGAAATCCCTAAGACATCAGCAACCTCCTTCTGTGTCTGTTCTTTGCCGTTATGAAGCCCAAACCTCAGTTCCATGATCTTGCGTTCACGGCTCGAAAGCTTTCCAATCGCCTTACGAAGCATTTTACGGTCGACCTCTTCCTCCAACCGTCGATAGATAATATCGCCTTCAGTGCCAAGGACATCTGAGAGAAGGAGCTCATTGCCATCCCAATCGATGTTCAATGGTTCATCAAAAGAAACCTCTGCTCTCGTTTTGTTGTTGCGACGCAGATGCATTAAGATCTCGTTCTCGATGCAGCGGGACGCATAAGTAGCCAGTTTGATCTTGCGCTGGGGTTTAAAGGTATTTACAGCCTTAATCAGCCCGATTGTGCCAATAGAAACCAGATCCTCGATCCCTACTCCGGTATTTTCAAACTTGCGCGCTATGTAAACCACAAGCCTCAAATTGCGCTCGATCAAGGCATTTTTAACAGAAGAGTCCCCATTTTCTAATCTGCTAATTAGCATCGCTTCTTCATCGCTGGTAAGAGGTGGAGGCAATGCCTCGTGATTTCCGATATAGTAGACATGAGATTGATACCTCAACCTCTGCAATAGCTTTATCAACAACAACCTGACTGACCACTGAAGTTGCTGAAGTTTCAGAAACCCCATACAAAACTCCTCCCCCAATTTTTTAAACACTCGCCGGGGAATGTAAGAGATCCGGATGAATCAGAGCGCGATAACCTCCCCGGGGAGATAAACGCCTATTGTAGAGGCAGATCACCACATTTGTATTCCTGATCTCCTGATCGCCAGCGATAATCTTGACTTCTTCAGGCTTAAAACCGATCAACATCCCATGATGTTTGCCGATCGTCGTGAAGGGAATTAGCCTAAACGGCAAAATTTTTTCCTCTTCGGAAAATGAGTTGACCAATTTTGCAAGCTCGAGTTCTCCGCTGTCCGCCAATGCCTCTTTTATCCTGGGGGGCAAGTAAGGAGCGACGATCTCCTGCTCAACTATCACAACGGGATCACCAGTCAACGGGTCCACCAACTGATTGCCTGTGTCGACAAGCCCAGTGACCTTTAACTCGTGACCGAAGAACTTTATTATCAAAGGAACTTTCAATAGGTCACCCAAAAATGACTTTCTGAGATAAGGAATCCCCCATTTCCCGGCCAAGAGTATAATCAGAAATCCCCATACCAGCCACAAGTATGTAATTGGAACATAGTTTAGTCCAGAATCGATCGAAATGCTGCTGAAAAGATAAATAAGCCCAAAAACTGTTCCTCCCATGGCAAATGTTATCAAGTAAAAATACAGCAGGACACGGCCCAGCTTTTTCAATGAAAGGGGTACAAAAGCCAGCACAACCATCAAAACAGATACCAGCAACTTTATCCAGAAAGCAGCCATAAAGCCACATTCAGGCAGAAGCACAACGATGCTGTATAAAGACCCTGTGAAGGAAGCTGTTGCCAGACGCCAAGGAACGCAGCGAATTTGAGAAAACTTAGCCGTAGCCCAGAGTACCACATAGTCCATGATAAAGTTGATAATAAACAGAATATCCACATATATGTAATAGCTGTTCGGCAATCTTTCCACCCCAAAAACAATCCGCTGATTCCTATTGTTTTCTCGCTTACCATTTATATGCGGTCAACATCATATACATGTCAGAGTAATTATAAATGACCTGCGATAAAAATTTTGTCAATATCTGGCATTAGGCAAAAACAAAAAACGGCTGAAGCATCGCTGCCTTTTCAGCCGTTTCTAAAGCCCATCAGAAGATCTTCTATTTAGCGGCGCCGCAGAAAAGCTGGGATATCAAGATCTTCGCCAGCAAAGGAACGGAGATCTACAACAGGGGATTCTTTCTCTGCTGCAGGCTTGGAATCAAATCCCGTAGC
>JBNATO010000003.1:0-23915 GCA_049701555.1 Thermacetogeniaceae bacterium
TATTTGGAGTGTTACGGAAAAACTTAGTACGCAAATAACCCTATTATTTTCATGGCGCCGGGCCTGTAGGCGTCGAAAAGGCCTTTCATCACCGCAAAAAGCCCTTCACAGTACTTCAAGATGTCATGCTGCCGCAGCTGGTCAACCAGCAGATTCGCCAGACGGACAACTTTCGGCCAGGGCATCCCGGCATAGTTCAGCTTCTCCAGGACCGGTTTGCTCTCATAGCCGCGCTCGTATTGTTTCTGCCCTACCTGGTGTAAAAGATAACCCAGGAGGAAAAGCGCCGTCTGGGGCTCATTGTAGGCCATAGCCTCAAGATAATTCCTCATCCCCTCCGGCAGCATCTCTGTTTCCCCTCGCAACGGAGCGCTCAATGGCATCCCTCCTCGTAACAGTTCCTCCTCCGCCAAAAACTTCAACAAAAGGTTCGCCTGCAGCAGGCGCTGCGTCCATTCCAGCTCCTCATTCCCCGCCTTCGGCTGGGATACATTCGTCCCCGCATAACCGCCCGTCTGGAAGATCCTGACAAGCGACACGAATTCCCTGATCAGCCAGGTGCGCTCGAGGGGTTCGCCGGTGAGCAGGCTCTGGTAGACGTGGAACAGCTTCTTATACTCCACCCTGCGCGGCCCCTCATTGAGCGGGATAAGGCGGTAAATAGCGGTGAGGTCGAGCCACCACCGGGCTGGGCCCAAGAGTTCCTCAGCCATTGCAGCAAGCCGGTGGCTCCTGCGCAGCAACTGGGAGATTCTGCCTGGGGCCACATCCTTGATCAGAGAGAGGATGCGAAACTCGCTCCTCCCCTCCGAGTAACTGTAAAAAAGGAAGTTCAAAAGAGCTGCATTGGCGTAGGGCAGCTCCTCCAAGAGGTATTGCAGCTCTCTCTCCAGCCCGCTTCTGCCGCCGATCTTTTCCAGCCAGCCGGCGAAGTCCGCAAAGGCGCCGACCCTAACCTTAAGGCTCTCTACCCAAGCCAAAAGGTCTGCCCGGGAGAGCTCCGTCTCCTGGAGAAAAGCGGGCAACACCAAGAAGGATAGCCTCCCCACCTTGAGGCTCAAGCCCTCCTGGACGAACTTCTCTGCCAGGGAAAGCCCTCTGAAACACTCTTCACAGGCCTGGAAGTTGCGGGCAAAGCCCTCCTCTTCCAGGCCCGAGGCTGCCCCGAGCTTGTCCGTGATGTAGTACTTCAAGAAATTCAGGCGGGTGAAATCCGTCGTAACCGGCCGGTCTGTGGCACCGCAAACGGAGCACACTCCTCGCTCTCTGCTGTCAACAGCTGCATCTTTGCCCTTCAGCAAGATCCGGTCATAATCGGGGTCAGTCGCCAAAGGCTCCCCATCGAGCAAGACGGTCCAAAGGGCTGCCTCCTTGGCTTTGAGGCCAAGCTGCTTGAACGCCCACTTTTCCAGGAACTCCGCCACCCCTGAAATGACTTCTTTCGCCCGCTCCTGAGGCTTTCTCGTCTCTTGCTCCCAGAGAGCGGTGATCAGATCCTCATCGGTCAACCTGAGCTTCTGGGGGTCAAGCACCCGGCTCCCGTCATCCAGCTTGCGGTAAAACAGTTCGACAAGCCGGGACAGCCTGCGATGGAGGCTGCCGTTTTCCAGCCCGGCCACTTCCAGACGCTCCAACAGATTCTCCGGCACCTGCCCGACAAGGTAATCAAGCCTCCCGCTGGTCAGACAGATCTGAGGCCGGTTGCCTTTTTCGTGCCCTACCCAGCGATACTGGAGAAGGGCAAACCGGTCGATCTCCTGCATTTCCACAGTTAAAGGCTCCCCGCCGGACGTCTGGAAGTTCAACTTGACAAGGTAAATACTCTCAACATCGGCAGGCTTCTTGACAGTCTTGATCAGATCAGCCACAGAATAATCCTCAGCCAGCTTCTTCCCGATCAAGGCAACAGCTTCCAGCAAAAGGTTTCACCCCTCTCTCATATCGCTACTTTCTCGCAAGACAAGAGCTTTCTGCCGTTATCTTACCAGCTCAGGAATTCACTTTTTAGATAAACCATTACTTTTTCTCTTAGGATTTATTTACCATCCCGTATAAAGTCAGCAACTCCCAGAGCCTCTTTGTTTTCTCTCTCGCTTTCTGGATGATCTTTTCCGGTGATTCCGGGTTGTCGTTCATGGCACAGTGAGCAATATCATTCCTAAAGTTCGTGAGATCATTCCACAGTTCAGCCAAACCTTTAGCATCAGGCAGCCTCCTGTACCAATCCGGGAGAGAATCGATCCCTCTTTCTTTCCTGCAGAAAACCAGAACAGCTAATCCTAACACCTCCTCAATGTTCTTGCGCTCACGCTTAGACTGCCACTTCTCAAACCCCATGCGCCATGCCAACCAGTTTATAACCCATTCCCTCTCCATCAAGGCAGCCTGCACAATAAGTCCTTTCTCAATAAAGTAGTCGATCAGCGACAGCTGAGCCTTAAGTAGCTTTTCGTTGAGTGCGCTCACATCACCAACAGCAAGAGGAGTGAGTTCTCCCGTTACGCGAGAAAGGATATACTTAAAAGGCTTCGCCCATCGCACCGCCTCTTGCTCAATGTTTTTGGCGCGAATCAGCGCCCGAGACCCCGATGCTAGAGCGTCTAAAGGCCTGAGCAGCCTCATTGAGCGAGAAAAGTCCCTGATACACTCCCCCATCTCCTTGAGCTGCCGCGGAAGCTCATCCCTCCTGCCTTGAGCGGCTCTCCAGGGCCGTCCCTGAGCCTCTTCAAGCAGCTCCGCCAACTTCTCCCCCTCACACCTGTTATGAAAGTCCTCAACCCCAAGCATCCACTCCTGCAACTCCATCATCATCGTAAGGTCGAAAACGGGGACAGACGGCACATCCCCTGCTGAATTATCCCTGACATCATATGCTCCGTAGACAATCCGCTCCAAAGCCACCCCCTTGGTCAACCTGAGATAATTGATGACACCAAAGACAACGAACGGCAGAGAGCGAAGGGCATGCGTCACATCGAGGATTACCCTGGAATCATTCGGCACAGCATCCGCCACGAGCTCAAATATCTGCCAGAGCTCATCCTCGTTCTTACCCAGAGGAACCATTACAGGCTGCAATCTCTCCCCAAATGCCTTTTCAATTCTTTCATAATTTTTGTGACAGCGAGCATCCTCAGTGACGATCAGCAGCAGTCTGTCGGGATGGAAAAAAGCGTCGACCGCAAGCGGGAAAAGATCCGTACGGATGACTTGCCTTTCCCCTTGCTCTGAAAGCCAAAAGTAGTCCCCCACCTTGTAATCAGTAGGGCCAACGCTAGAAAGAGCCACAAGCATCGGCTCAACTCCTTTCTCCCTTAACTCGTCTGCTCAACAACTGGGATGCAGCAGCCGTAGCCCTGGGAGTTCTTCGCACCGAGACCAGCGTCCAGGGCAACCTGCAAGAGGCTGGGGTCTCCGCAAAGCTCGTATTCGCCCATCCAACCCTTGACAACCGTCTCTTTATAAAAGGTAACCTTCTGGTCGCTATCCTTCACCCCAACCGGCTTGAGAGCGAATCCCTCCGTCTGAGCAGAACGGCCGTAGATCAGCAGGTGCTTCTTCGCCAGGTTTTCAGCTACGAGAGTGGAAAAGCGCGGCTCAAAGGGAGAATAATAATAGGTGTACTTCTGCCCATTACCGTTTGCGAAGGTGCTGTAGACCACCAGAGGCGAGAGCATTCGGACTCTCAGTGCAGCCTGCCTGACACGGGGAGCAGCGGTTGCAAATTCCTTTACCTCAAGGCGAGCGTCCGCTAAGCGCACTCTCCCCTCTCGGAGGAGGCCTGTTCCCAGCTCCTGCAGGATAAAAGAAATCGGGGAACAGACGATCAGGCGGATGGGAGGTGTAAACACCAGACAGCCATTCTCTCTCTCGTAGCGAACCTCCTTCCCCAGCAGCCGGGAAAAGGTGAAGAGCTTGAAGCGCCGCTTCTCCAGGACAAATCCCTGGTCGTGGAGATAATTCCTGAGCACAGGATTATCCAGATGCCTGTAGATCAGCCCCTGAACCAAATGGCTGTACTGCACGGGGAGGGCTACTGGTCCTGGAGCGCTGAAAATTACAGTCAGCTGCACAATACCACTCCCCTTCTAAGCCTTTTGCTTGTTCGTTAATTCTTTTAGCTTCTTCTGCCAGGGTGCAAGGGAATCGCCCTCTAAAGAGCCAGCTCGTAGTTGCTTCTTCTTTTTTTCGCTTTGTCCTATTGCATGCGTTATTCCAGCCGCACGGGCATGAAACAATCGGCTCAACCAACCCAAAACATAAGCGAATTCTTCAAAAGAGAGAGCTCTCAGGTCAGGATGCTGAACTCTGCCATTGCGGATCTGTAACACATCGAGAAGAGCCTTGTATTGTTCCTGCATTTTTCTGCGAGCCAGAGGGCTTTTGCTCAAAGCCTCGACCATCACCAGCGCCCTAACCATTTTGTCTTCTGAATCTTGCGACCGGTAGATATCCGCAAAAATTTCCGCAACGTTCTTAACAGCTGTCAAACTGACACCAATTCCCTCTATCTCATCAAGAAGATGGTAAGCCAATTCCAGAAGGGGCTTTTTTTCTAATGCCACCAATAACTACACCCCCATATCGAGTCTATGTTAGTAACCCTCTTTGCCCCAGGCCGGGCCACAGCGCTCTCCAGAAAGTATCTCCCGGATCAGGTTCACATTCCTCTTCACATCGGGATCCCGGTCACCGTAGTTCCGCACAAGCTCTTGGAGATCCGGATACTCCGTCTTTTTGAAAAGATCACCCCTGGCGTACCAGCTGACCCCAAGTAGCCTCGTCTGGACAGTGCCATAGTAAGCTGGCTTCCCGTAGCCGATCCTCAGGTTGATCACGCCATCGAGTCCGAGTGCGAAACAAAGCAACGAGAGTTCATCCCTGTTCAGATTCTGAAAGGTTACATCTCCCCTGAACGTACTGCCAGAAGGAGCTGTTTCTAACGGTTGAGTGCCTCTGCGCGGCTCTCCCAGGAGGTAGAGCTTGCGGCCTCGGTAGGAAGCTGGGGGCAGCTTGCCTTTAAGGCTTTCCCACCATTTCAGCCATTCCTCTTTTGTGCAGTCAGGGCAGTGCTCCGGCCCTTTACAGGGAACAGCCTCATAAAATCTGCAGTAATACAGCCTTTCGTTGCCGCGCCCTTTGTAGTCCTTAAACGGCTGTTCCAATGCTGGGAACTCCGTCACCGTCAGCTTAACATCCCCAACAGGACGAAATTCTCCGAAAACAACCCTCCCTCGATAGCTCTCCTTTCCCACGAACCCGAACAGACGACAGGTTATGCAGGCAGCATCTTTATAACACCTTATCCCCACACCCGGCTGAAGAGCATCTTCCAACCTGGAATTGTTACTGACAGGAGGCTGAGATAGGCAACTCCGGGAAGCCGCCTCAGCCAGGCTGCGGACGGCACCCTTTAAGGAGGACCCTGGTATTACAGGGATGTCCCCATTCCGCATAAAGGCTTGAACAAGCTTTCCGTTGCTCATCCGGTAAGAACCGCTGCCGATATGGAGGGGGGTCACAACTGACAGTTCGAGCGTCATCTTGCCGGTAAAGCGGCTCTTATCGAGAATGTCATGTGGTACGATGCTACAGCGGTCTTCCCGTCGTACTGGCAAGATAGGGATAAATGTATATGGCTTCTGCCGCAGCAGCGTCCCCGTTCCCTTAGGCACCCCTGCCCCTCCTTTCCAGTTTCTGCCTCATCTCTTCCTGGAGGCGGTGAAGTTTCTCCAGCTCCTGGGCCAGATCGACATCGAGCTCGACGAGCCAGGTAATTCCTTCCATCGCCGCCTCCCAGCAATACAACCCTTTTTGAAACTGCAGTCCGTTCACTCTTACTCTGTCTTCTTTCTCCTCGTATCCCCGGAGTATTTCCTCCTCCTGATCACGTCGGTGATCACGAATCACGCTGCGGACATTTTTCACCCGTACCCTGCCATAACCCCGCGTAGAACCACCTCCGAGGAAGACATATCCTTCATCCAGGTCTTGAAGCAGCATCCCCAGGAGCTTAAGCTGCCACAGCGCAAAGTTGGTGACGGTGATTTCTGTCTCAAATGTCCCCTCTTCGACAACCTCCGGATTAAATAAGGCAGTACCCTGGCTGGCTCCAGTGATGCGGTTGATGGCCACATGGTTGCGGACATTCATTCTCAGCGGTTTACCTTCCACCGGAAAGGCATCGGAGCAGCGCAGCCTTCCAGCCAGGTACGTCCAACCAAAGAGTTGGGTCAGCGGGTCTGAGGCATAATACACTTCACGCCCTGGTCTGTTGCGCAGCTTTTCTTCCAAATCCTTATCCCGACTGAAGAGGTTAGGAATCTCCACTCCGGCCGGCGCTAGCGCCCGGATGATCTGCTCTGCCCGGCTCCGGAGCACCCCCTTCAAACTGGAGCCAGGAATATAGGGAACGCTTTCCCCATTTCGCCAGGCCCGGACGAAGCGCATATCAGGCAAGAGTGGGTCAAGGCCAGGCTCATCTGCCCCCTTGATCAAAAGCGGCCCCGCTGTTTCTAACCAAAACGAGATCTTCACTTCATTGCGGAGGTTCTTAAACATCAGCACTACCCCCTAGCAACCCTGCCTCCTGGCAAACATCCACCAACCCCTCTGCTGGCACAGCATCCCATCCACCTGCCAAAAACTCTCTCAGGTTAGAAGCAGTCACAGAAGCAACTTTTACTTCTTCTAGGCGCACCCTTCCCAGCCCCCGACCGGTACACCCACCGATGGGGATCTCGCCTCTGGTAAAGGGGAGCAGCGTCAACAATAGCCACTTCCACTCCTCGTCTGAAGCGTTTTCAACGATCGCCTCAAAATCAAAGGCTGTTCCGGCAGGCACAGCTTCGATCTCGAACTTTAGGGAATTAGAGGCAGTCCTCGTATCACGGTCGATGGCGACGCCGGGGCGGATCTCACAAAACCCTGGCCAGCTGGAATCAATCAAGAGAAGGTCTCTCACCCTCAGACGACCTGCAAAGTGAGGGCTTCCAAAGAGGCGACACGCAAGGCACAGGCTCTGGTAGACCGCTTCAGCCAGACCACGGGGGTCTTTATCGTAGTCTCTTTTCAGATCTCTATAATCTCGTGAGACACATGGTTCACTCAGCGGGTCGCAGCACCCTCTGTCGCCGTTATTGAGCTGCCCCAAAACCTGCTCAGCAAACGACCTCCACACTCCCTTGAACGAAGAGCCCGGGATAAACGGCCGTCCATAGGCATCTCTGATCACCGGATTCTCAATCGCTGTTGGGTCTGGTGCCCCTCCGCCGCTCCCGACTCGCAAGGGGGTAACCGCAACCAGCCGTCCTGTTATTCTCCTCCTGCTGAAGAAACGGTCGTATAGAAGGCTAGCGCCTTCCGCCACGCTGTTCACCTCCAGCCCGCTCGCTCTTTTTTGCCGCATACTCCAGGTATTTTGCTCGCCAGGCGAGGTACCCGAAAAACTGGGCAAGACAGAGAAGAGCAAATTTCTCATCGTTCTGGCGTTTCTGGAGTGCTATACTTTCCACAGCCCTTATCTCCTGCTTCAGCGCTTCACCGAAAGGTTGGCCGCCTACCCGGCAGCGCCAAGACTCCTCCTTGTCATCACGACCCATCTGATAATCGATAAAGGCTGTGATCTCAAGCGGTGTGGACGCCATCTGGGCGAGCGCCACGAGGTTGCGTATCTGGGTATAACCCATCTTAGCAGGCTTTGAATTGCTATCCTTCATAAACTCAGCTGCTCTCCGAGCAAGCTCCTCTTTTAACTTATTGAGGGCGCTACTCCTCTCCTGGAGAAGGTTGAACTCGTTATCTACACACCGCTCATTTGCGCCCACAATCCATCCCTCCCGTGTTTAGATGAAATCCATCACAGACGCGCACGGCGCCATACCCCTCTTCGGTCCGGGCTCCGAGGCCACGCTCTTCCAACTGACGCAAGGATTGCAGCAGATCATCATCAAGCACACCCTCTACCTTACAGAGGAAGACACTTCCCGCTGAAACATAGACAGAAGCGTTCCGGCGACCATTGCCAGGTTCTGCGGTATTATATCCCCCATAGACATTGAAATCAGTATAAGCTTTGATAACCCCTGCGAAGCGCTCGGCAACGACACTTCCTTTTGGCAACAGAGCAACCATTAGCTCTTGCTGAAGCACATCTGTGTCAACCCATTCATCTTTTGCCTTTAGCCCCCCTTCTGGCAGCGCATCTGCAAGCAGGGTAAAAGAGAGAAAAAACGCTTCTTCTTCAGCAAGACCCTGGAGTTGCTGGCGAGCCTTCTCTTGAAACTGACTGACACGTCTTCTCAAATCTTCTATGCTCCAAGGAGCAGCTTTCTCGATGGTGACTTTTGCCCGACCCAAGCCAGATGTAGTCTTGGCGCCGATCCGTAGCTCAAGATCCGTAGGCAGAGAGTCTGCTCCCTCAGGAACGTCCAGGAGACCACTGAATTTCTGGCCAGTTCTCAGGACCCGCAGGGCATAAAGCTGCCTCTCCCGCGCCACCCCAAGGTAAGGGTCTACCTCCAAACGCATGAGGAGGCGCCGTTTGGCCTTTTCCTCCTTTCCATCCTTCAGATAACCCCCAACTCTTTCACCGGGTTTTTTACATGCTGGACATGTAGGCGCCCCTGTAGCAAGGAGTGTATCAAAGACAGGGTGTTCCCTTTCGAATTTACATCTGTAAGCGCTCAGCGGCGCCACCCTTGCCCCATCCTTGTAAAGGTGGTGAAACCTGATCTCTCCAAAATTCTTGCACAAGCCGCGCCAGCAGCAACTTGAGCATTCTTCGCCGCCCATGAACTCCACCCAGTTGAGACGGCCATCGCCTGTCTCATAAGGGCACTCTTCTTTGATGGCTTTTGCAAAGGCTGCCCGCAGCACCCCTCCTGGAATAAAGTCGCGTGATGTGAGAAAATAAGCTGAAGGTTCTCTTCTATCGCCGATGAGAGTAGGACTAAGGAGTTCAACGTTCACCCGGTAGCGCACCCAGCCTTCACCTCCAGCACCTCAGCCTTAAACCACCCCAGCCCCCGGCTTTTGCCATAGCCCAGGGCATAATCAAAAGCAAAGGCATCTTTGAGTGCACTGATAACCTGATCCAGAAACTCCTCAGGGATGAACCCAGTTATCCTGCCGCGGTAGATTTGGTTTTCACACCCTGCGGTTTCAATCGTGTACAGCGCCTTATCCCGCGCCACCCTGCGATAGCGGTCGATCGCAATGCCAGAGCGGGTGCTGACCCAGCGCTGGGCATCCTCAAGAAGAGGTAGAAGTGGCCAGGCATCATCGAAATAAAGAGCGCCCTGGCGATCGCGACGCCCGAAGATCAGACAAACCAAACAGTTACATCCATCGGTATCCTTGCAAATACCGGCATCCCCATACAGGCCTGCTGACGCAAGCGCTCGCACCGCTGCCCGCAGCCTTCCTTTGATTGTGGAACCGGGAATGATCGGCACCCTCCCCTTTTTCTCACCCCTGTCCTCTTTGTAGATATAGCTATCCAGAAAACCAGCCTCCCCTGTCCCTGTACCGACATGCACTGGCGTCATGAGCCTTAGACTGTAATCAATGCAGAGTTTAACCCTCCTCACCTGAGCCACCCTCCCCTCCGACATAGTTCCAGAGCTCAACCACATCTATCCAGGGGCAACACAGGCCTTCACCCCTCTTAAAAAACATGGCGGTCTCGCTGTTCTCTCCGGTCAATAGCCTCCATGAGCGGCTCAGAACCTCACGCTGCTCATCGCTCAGGCGAGAAAGCTGATAGTTGAAGAAGAGCTCGGCTACCTGGCTCCCGTAAACCTGAGCTGCCTGCCGGATCCCGTAAAACCAGCTTTTGCCAGGTGAATTTCGAGATGCCTGAAGATTCCGGACGGCTTCCATAAATTTCTCCGCATATTTAAAGGTGTAAGGCCTTAACGTAAAGATGAGATTTTCAGGTTTTTCTTTTCTGAAGGTCTCTGTACGCCAGGAAGCTATATCGTCCTCATAGGCGCTGTAAGAGGCCAGCACTGCAATGTCGAGAGTGCCTTCATTTGCTCCGCTATTTTCGGAAAGCTGACCTTCTCGATAGGCCTTTTTCTTCGCTTCCTTCAACAGCTTCTGGGCGACCTCAAAGAAATAGCGGACAGGCGTTTTGGCACCGGCGATCACCACACCGAGGGAGAGCGTCGGCGATGCCTTTTTTTCAGACAAATTCCTGAAAAGCCTGTCAAAATACGTTCCAATAGCAGTAGCCAGCGGAAAGGCCGCCTGAGCCGGGACGATCAGAAAGATGTCGTCGCCGCCAAGGGCGATTATTTCTACTGCTTTGCCTCCCAAGAGTTTAGAGTTTTCCCGAAGCGCCGTAAACACACCTGTATATGCGGCATTTTCTGAAAACTGGCTCAACATCCGCAATCGGGAGAAGGAATCACAATTTCCAAAGAGGGAGCCGAAGTTATTCCCATCAGCATAGATGACACCGATCTCGTTGTTGTCATCAGCGATCTCTTCGATTTCCTGAGCAACAGGAAGCTCTTCGGAAACGCCCCGCACCTTCCAAAATTCCCGATAATCATCTGCAAACACAGCTTTACTGGCCTGTTGCCCGACCAATTGCTTCCGCAGGCATGAAGCACAGAGAGGTCGCTCCTCCCCGTCATATTTCCACACCTTTACAGCCAGGCGAATGCCACAGGATCCACACCATTCTCCATCTCCAGCAGCAGGCAAGAAACTGTCATCAATGCGGAGAGTACCATCCCCATATAGCTCAAATATGCCTTCCACCCTATCCCATGTTGGGACAAGCACTCCCCGCCGACTCCACATCTTTTCCTCCAGCCTATTGCGCAAACCCTTAAAATCGACCATTTCAGCAGGGTTTGTGCTGCAAAACTCTCCGACTGCCCTTGCCGTAAGGCAGACTTCCCTGTGGAGGCGCTCGATCTCGCCGGCGACTGTTTTACCCATTCCAGCGGGTACAGCTGCCATCATGTGCCCCCCGCCTGCGAATATCAGCGATTCCAAGGTCATCTTAGGAAGCTCACGGAACATCGTGACATAGCGCTTTCGGTTGATATCATCCAAGAGTATGCTGGCACCGCGGATCTCTCCGATGCGGTTTGTCTCCAGATAATAATCCTTAACTTTGAAAGCACCGCCAACAACGAGCTCAAAAGATGGCAATTCAGAAAAAACAGCTGATCGCTCCTCTAAAGCTAACTCATCAGGATACCCAGCAAGCAACGTCGCTGCCTCGTAAATTCTGCAGAGGTGTTCTGGCACTCCATCCAAATCCAAACCCTCATCGGCAAAAACCCAGCTGCCTTCAAGGAGAGATGTTAGGCGGATCTTCGCCCATTCCTCTTGAAGCATTTTTTCAGATGCCATAGCATAGAAGAGACCAGTGCGCAGAAGCAAAAAATCAGCTAAACGCACACATTGTTTGTTTTTCCCTCTCAACCATGTGGCCTTATTTTGCTCTCCAGAGTTGGTTACTCTCCGCCCCGGATAGGGAAGTTCCGGCCACAATGCAACAAGGGGCAACATCCCTCCTGACTCTGTTTTGATGAAGTCTTTTTCATCGGCAAATTGAAAGCCCTTTTTCTCAAGATACATTGCGCGGCGAAAGGCATCGCGCTGGAACAAAAAATCCGACAACAGGTTAGCAGCAACATCCGCCTCTTTTTCTCTGATCAACGCCTTCGCCCAGGCCAAACCGGCAAGCGTAATTTCCCGCGCCTTTCTCTTTTCCAGGTAATAACAACTCCCTGTCACTGGATGCATCCAGCATATGGAATCACCGGGAGGATGGTCTGTTTCCGAAGGAACACCCAGAGGATCGCAGATATCCTTCAGCCAGTCGATAAAAATCAAGCCACTATCACCTCCTTGAATCTCACGAATAAACCACCCTTGAGGCAAGCGCTAGCGTTTCTCCCGGGCTTTGTCCCTCACCTCCTGGAGATTGATGACCTCGGCAACCTCAAAGCGGGGCGGAAGAGAACCTTCCACAGGGCGCAGGCGCAGCACCGGAGGGAAATACCCCATCCTGCCGTGCAGCTCTGCCAGCAGAGTGACGGCGCTGAAGTTGAGAGAAGGTGGCACGATCAGGATGGGCAAGGTTTGCCATTCCTTTGAGGTAAGGCCAGCCCGATCGGCCAGAGCCGCGATCTGTGGAGCAATGGGCTGTTGGAGATCGATTTGAGCGTCGATCTCGATCACCCGCTCTACTTTATTCCCAAGAAGTTCTTCTAACTGCTGCAGCTGCTCAGCGGTCAATGGATGAGAGTAATTGATGACAAGCACTATCCCTTCTCCTCCATTCGGTCAAAGTAAGGAGCGAATTCGGCGATCAGCACGCTGCGGTCGACGTGGCTATTGGGATATCCCAGCCACTCCCTGAGCTTTTCGTAAACACTCCCGAGTTGGTTGGCCACCGTCTGCTCGCTCTTGCATAGAACTTTGGCCACAGCAGAGTTGTCCAAACCCTTGCAGACCAGACGCACCACATCCCTCTCCGCCTTTGTCAGCCAGTGACGGACAAATTCCTCCTTGCGCTTCATCTTGTTTTCCCTGCTCAAACGTTCGTACCAGGCGACCACCTCAGCCGGATCATCCAGATCCGCAACCGCTTTCAACAAGGCCCCAGCCTCTGACCAGCGCAGCACAGGAACCGACACCAGCCAAACCTTGTCGGACGGCAAGAGATGCAGCCTGCGCTCCGAACCCGGGCGCCACCCCTCTGTCACCAGGTGCCAGAGGCAGTCCCTTGGGCCAAACAGCAGCTGGGAGACAACCATCCCAATAATCCCCATGACCTTGCGGCCGCCGGAAATGCAGAGGTGCACTGTAAACCCCTTTTGGCGTCCCCGGCGAACCTCCCTGTAGAGTGTCCGGAGCAAAGCCTTCAAGTCTTCTTCGCTGAAAAAGTCAACAACTGGCCCCTTCTCGGAAACAACCGGGGCTTTCCGCAACACTGCATCAGGGTAAAAGCCCTTTGCATACTCCTCTTCGAGCACCTCTAGCGATTTCTCGATCCCAGGGCTGTATGTGTAAACAACAACGACCTCTCTTATTTTGCACCCCCGGCTCAAAAGCTGGTCATGGGTGATTGTAACAACCTGCGGCTCCACGCCGAGGGTAGCGATCAGGATCTCCCTCTCATCGCCAGCCATAGATGCGTTGGCAGACATACCTCCCCTACTCCTATATCCAGATCCTCTCCTGAAATGTCAGCATAAGCCAGATGGCTATCTACTTGTTTTTTTAGTATCGTATTACTATAGGTTCTTAGATGCCCCCGGAAAGCGGTTTACCTCTGCGTCGAATCTTGGCGAAATAAAAAAGCAGGAGACTTCAGCCCCTGCTTCCAAACGTTTCCTCTTGCGGCTATCCCACTATAACACAGCACAGACGACACTATGCCTTTTTTCAGCGCCTCAGCTCTAAGCAGCAGCGTTGCCTTCAAGGGTGCCTGGTGTTCCTCCCTCCAATATCTGATAGTAATTCACTTCGACATTTCCTTTATATTTCCTGCAAAATTTCTGAAATTTTCTTAATACCTTTTGACTTTTTAGTCGGTCAGTCGCTGGACGCCGCTGTAGATTTTCATCCGTCCATCTCCCACCCTGCCGACTAATGTCAGATTACACCTTCGCGCCAACTCGATCGCCTCATAAGTAGCCACTGAACGAGCGACAAGCATCTGGATACCGCTTCTTATTGCTTTAGCTGCGATATCCTTCGGAACCCTGCCGCTGGTGATAAGGTAGCATTGCGAAAGTTCTATTTGTCGCTTGCTGGCCATCCCCACCACCTTATCTATGGTGTTATGGCGGCTGACATCATTGGCTGCACACAAGACTTCATCTCCTTTACAGAGCACAGCGCGGTGGACTGCATGGGTCTTTTTGTACATCTGCGACTCCTGGGAAAAGCGTTCAAACTGCCTTAATATTTCAGCAATAGAAAATGAGCAGCTATCCTCTAGGCATTTCAATCTCCGGCGCTGCACGATCCCCGCGTTGTAGTCCGCATGCTGTCTGCCGTAGGTAAAGTCGCTCTCTTCCTCAACCTGAAACCTTAGATCTTTCTTCAGTTTTACTTCCGCTTTACATTCATCAGCTGAAACCTTTATATCTTCTACCTCTGATATCTCGTCTACAATTCCCTCACTGATCAAATAACCCAACACCAATTCTTCCAAATATTCAGGTATACAGGAAAATGTTACCTGCTTCCTTCCGTTGATAAATAGCGTGAGGTAATATTCGGAAACCACTGTATCCTCTATTTCCGTCTTGATGCCATTATCAATCTGTATTATCTTGACCTTTCTGAGCAGTTCAAGCACGAAGCGGCCCCCTTTTTTAATCCATCCAATTCTCTAATTCTATTTCTATTTTTCTTCTACGACGACATCAAAAACCTCATCTCAAAAATGCACACAGACGTGTCTTATCGCTTCCATATTTTAACCCAAAGACCGCTCCCGCCACGGGTGATCTCACTTATATCATACTTCATAGTGTCAATCTTTTCCACTGTAACATCTCCTCCCTTGCACAAAACATTTAAGAGGAGGCTAGCAACGCAGCTGGGCCACTAAGAGGATTACTCAGAGGTTGCTCAAACTCCCGATCACGAAGGCAGAGACCCGCTCTCCAGCGGCAAGCGGTGGACTTCCGGCAGGAACATCTACCAGAAGGTTGAACTCCTGTTTGTCAACAAGCTCTATCATATCGATCCCATCCCGTCTTCTCCATCTCGCCTTCACGATGCGCCGGTATGGGCTCTCCTTCGGAAAGGCGTTGGCCAGAACCCCGATGATCTTGGGCGGCAGCGGCTCCTTCTCGCCGGCGATCTTCCTTATTATAGGAACAGCCAGCAGCTCAAATATGATCATCGCAGCATCAGGGTGACCCGCCAGCGAGAGGATCGCTTTGCCATCCTTAAAAGCAGCCGCTGTCGGCATCCCGGGTTTCAAGGCGATCTTCCAGAATAAGATCTGAGCTCCAATCGCCTCAAGAGCATCCTTAACAAAATCGTAGCGACCAACGGATGTGCCACCAGTGGTGACCACAAGATCAGCGACTTCGAGCGCTCTGCTCAGAGAGGAAATGATTGTCCCTTCTTCGTCCGGCACACATTCCGCAAAAACTGGCTCTGCTCCCACTTCCCTGCATCTCGCCTCCAGGAGATAGCGGTTGCTACAATAGATCTTCCCTGGCTGCAGTTCTTCATCCAAGCCGAGGAGTTCGCTGCCTGTAGCGATGATGGCAACCCTTGGCCTTTCATAAACATGCACTCTGGTGATCCCCAAAGAAGCCAGCATCCCGATCATATATGCCTTGACTCGTTCGCCGCGCTGGGAAACAATTTCCCCCTGGATAATCTCGCTCCCAGCCGGGATTATGTTGCTCCCTGCTGCTAGCGGCCTCTTTACTCTGATCCCCTTTGGGACTTCCTCGACATCCTCAAACCGTACTACAACATCTGCCCCTCCCGGGATCGGAGAGCCGGTCATCAGCCTGACTGCGCACCCTGGGGCAACAATTCCCGCAGGTATAGATCCTGCCGCCACTTCCCCGATCACCTGCAAAGTCACTGGCTTGTCCGCAGACGCCAGCTCAGCGTCCGCAGCCCGGAGAGCATATCCGTCGACAAGGGATTTATCGAATGGAGGCACGCTGCGGGGGGCCTTGATCTCCCGGCTGATCACCCGCCCCAAAGCCTCGGGAAGAGAGACCATGGTTTCGCCCCGCGGGCTGATCATCCCTATCAGCAATTCCTGAGCCTCTTCCAAAGAAATATGGGTCTTCACCCTTCAACCCTCACTGTAGCTTTCGATATACCTCTTTATTTCGGCGACGATCCCTTCGATGTCATCAAGCCGGTACTGAGGAACCCCATGGAGATCATCCCATTCCACATCGCTGACAATCGCCAGCAGTTCATCAGCGGAGCAGAGCCTCTCTTTGTGAACCTCCGACCTATGGACCTCGATCTTCGGCTTGTCTCCCCTCTTGTAACCCTCAGTTAAAACAACGTCTACATCGGGCAGCATGGCGACGATCTCATCGAGGCTCTTCTCTTCGTCGACTTTGGCGATCATCGCGAACTTTTCAGGGGACGATATCACCACGACATCAGCTCCAGCCTGAGCCATTCTCCATGTGTCCTTGCCTGGCTTGTCCATCTCAAATCTGTGGGCGTCGTGCTTGATGGCAGCGACTCTTATTCCATCTTCCTTCAACCTCTTGATGACCTTCTCGAGCAGCGTCGTCTTGCCCACTCCTGACTTCCCAACAATAGAAATCACAGGCTTACTACTTTTCATGCTTTGACCTCCTACTTGAGCATTTGAATTACACTTCGAACCTTTCCTCACATGATCCTCCTAACGCCCCAGCAAAAGCCTGTAATCTTCAGGGGTGTTCAAATTGTAGAATAATTCTTCAGGATTCCCGATCCTCTCGATCTCTTCCCTGCCCACCGGTAAAACCCTGACCTGGGGATAAAACGTGATTATCTTCTTCTCTCCCGCCTTCAGGCAGGTTTCGATCGGGTCGATACAGTTTTTGGAATAAACCGCACAGAGAGGTTCAAAGTAGCCATCCAGCTGAGGGACAACCACATCATAGCCAGGGCTGAGTTCCAAAAGATACGCTGCAAGCTCCGCCTTAAACAACGGCAGGTCACAGCTGATGACGAATGCATAATGGTGCTTGACCCGTTTAAGGCCAGCATGTATCCCTGCTAACGGGCCCATGCCTGGATAGACGTCTGGGACTTCGACGGTTCCAGGAATGTTGTACCTGGAGGTATGATTGCTCGCTATGACAAGATCATCGACAACCCTCTGCAGCTCGTTCACAGTACGCTCGATCAGCGTTTGCTGTTCATAGACGATCAGAGATTTGTCCCTGCCCATGCGGGAACTCGATCCGCCAGCCAGGATTATCCCGCTCGCTTCCAAAAGATTTGAACCCCCTTTCAAAAAACAAAATCGCCCTTATAAGTAAAAAATACACCTTTTGCGTGATAAAGAAAAACAAAAAAGCTCCCTGTCCCTCAAGAATCTAGCAGGTGCTCCTCCGAAGAAAACAACGACAAAATAGACCTCGCTCCCTCTTTTTTTGAGTTGTTGCAGGCAGTCGAGGTATCCTTTCTTTCTTCAGCTCTCTCCGAGTTTCCTGCTGACGCCTACTGAAATTTTACACTGCCTATAGCAGCTACCTACCCTCCACAAATTTGATGATAAGCTGCTTTTCATACCTGGCAATTGACTGATTAATGCAGTCAATACTAAACTTCTCAGTTATTGCTAGCAAGAAGTCTAGAAGTATCAACAGAAGCACTCAGCGTCCGGCCGACAGCTGCGGCGATGGGGCGGAGCTCCTGCAACAAGCTCAGGAAGCTCTCCGGATCGAGGGACTGCGGCCCGTCGGAGAGCGCCAGGTCGGGGTTCTGATGCACCTCGATCATCAGGCCGTCTGCTCCTGCCGCAACAGCAGCCTTAGCCACAGGCGGTACCAGCCGGCGCTGGCCTGTGGCGTGGCTAGGGTCGACGATCACAGGCAGATGCGACAGGTCTCTAACAAGCGAGACACCCCCGATGTCCACCGTGTTGCGGGTAGCTGTCTCAAAGGTGCGGATCCCCCGCTCGCAGAGGATGACGTTAGGGTTGCCCCCAGAAAGGATGTACTCCGCCGCCAAAAGCCACTCCTCAATGGTGGCCGAAAGTCCGCGTTTTAACAATACAGGCATATCCGTTTTACCAAGCTCTTTGAGGAGCGCAAAGTTCTGCATGTTCCTGCTTCCCACCTGAAGCACATCAGCGCAGGCAGCGACAGCGTCCAGGTCCCTGACATCCATGATCTCTGTCACCACAGGCAGACCCGTAAGCCTGCGGGCTTCGGCGAGGATCTCCAGACCTTCTCTCCCGAGCCCCTGGAAGGAGTAGGGGGATGTCCGGGGCTTGAAGGCGCCGCCGCGCAGCATCTGCGCTCCCATCTCCTTGAGCTTCAAGGCTAGCTCCAGGTAAGAGTCCCTCCCTTCCACGGCACAGGGGCCGGCGATCACCACCAGCTCTCTTCCGCCGATGGCGACCTCCCCCACCCTGACTATGGTGCGCTCCTCAGAGGATGTCCGGGCTGCCAGTCTATAAGGTTTCACAGGAATCACCCCCATTGTCTGGGCGTTGATGTGACTCTTTATAGAGAACCGCCTTTTCAGTTATCGCCTCTTTGATCTCCCTCACCAAGGTGCTGACTTTCTCCTCCAGCAGATCCGGTTCTCCCTGATGCTCCTCGATCAGGGCGACTATAGCGCTCCCCACGATCACCGCATCCCCCAGCTCGGCCATGCGGGCGGCCTGCTCCGGGCTGGAGATCCCGAACCCTATGGCCAGAGGCTGGAAGCAGTGCCTCCGGACCCTGGCGATGAATTCCTCGATTCCAGGCGGAAGTCCCCGGCGCATTCCCGTCACACCTGTCAGGGAAACGCAGTAGATGAACCCCCTGGCCACTTCCGCCGTCCTGGCCAGGCGCTCAGGGGTGCTGGTCGGGGCAGCGAAGGGGATGAGATCCAGGCCGCGCCTCTCCGCCTCCGCCAACAGCGGAGGGCTCTCCTCCACCGGCAGGTCCGGGACGATCAAGCCGTCAACCCCTGCCGCAGCGGCGTCTGCAGCCAGGTCTTGCAGCCCGTACTGGAGCAAGGAGTTATAATAGCTCATCAAGAGCAGGGGGATCTCCGTGCGCATCCGCAATCTTTTTACAAGTTCAAGGATCTCCCTGAGGGTGGTGCCGCGCCTGAGGGCACGCTGCGATGCACGCTGGATCACCGGGCCATCGGCCATGGGGTCTGAGAAGGGAACCCCGAGCTCGATGAGATCCGCCCCTGCCCTTTCCATTGCGAACACCAAGCGCTCTGTCAGAGACGGCTCCGGGTCGCAGGCGGTTATGAAAGCGATCAGCCCCTTCTCCCTTCTTTCACGCAGCCTTTGGAATACTCGGTCGATGCGGTTCATCCTAATCCACCCCCAACATCCGGGAGACTTCCGGGACGTCCTTGTCCCCGCGCCCGGAAAGGTTGATCACCATGATCTGCTCCGAGCTCATCCTTGGTGCCAGCTTTGCAGCTAGGGCAACAGCGTGGGCGCTCTCCAGAGCAGGGATGATCCCTTCGGTCTCGGAGAGCAGCCTGAAGGCATCCAAGGCCTCGGCGTCGGTGATCGCTTCATATCTTGCCCTGCCGGTCTCTTTGAGGTAGCTGTGCTCGGGGCCTACGCCAGGGTAATCGAGGCCTGCGGCAACCGAGTGCGCAGTCAGCACCTGGCCGTGCTCGTCCTGCAGCAGATAGCTCATTGCGCCGTGGAGCACGCCGATCCTCCCCGCTGTCAGGGTGGCGGCATGGAGGCCGGTCTCCAGCCCTTTTCCTGCAGCCTCTGCCCCGAACAGCTCTACCGGATCGTCGAGAAACGGGTAAAATAGCCCCATGGCGTTGCTGCCGCCGCCGACGCAGGCAACCAAGCAGTCGGGGAGCCTCCCCTCCATATCCAGGATCTGCTCCTTCACCTCTTCCCCGATCACCGATTGGAAGTCCCTGACCATCATCGGGTAGGGGTGCGGCCCCCCTACCGAGCCGAGCAGGTAGTGTGTCGTCTCCACATTGGTCACCCAGTCGCGGATCGCCTCGTTCATGGCGTCCTTCAGCGTCCCGCTCCCGCTGGCGACAGGGATCACCCTCGCCCCAAGGAGCCTCATCCTGTAGACGTTGAGGTTTTGGCGCCTGATGTCCTCCTCACCCATGTAGATATCGCAGTCCATGCCGAACATGGCGGCTACCGTCGCCGTGGCGACGCCGTGCTGCCCCGCACCGGTCTCGGCGATCAGGCGCCGTTTCCCCATCCGGCGGGCGAGCAGCGCCTGGCCGAGGGTGTTGTTGATCTTGTGGGAACCTGTGTGGTTGAGGTCCTCCCGCTTCAGGTAGATCTTCGCGCCCCCCAGCCTTTTGGTTAACCTCTCGGCGTAATAGAGGGGGCTAGGCCGCCCGGCATAGTGCCTGAGGTAGTAGCGCAGCTCTTCCTGAAACGACGCATCCTGCCGTGCCTTCTCATACTCTCTGGTCAACTCCTCAAGTGCGGGCATCAGCGTCTCGGGGACGAAGCGCCCCCCGAAAACTCCAAAGTGCCCGTTACGATCCGGCAAGCTCATCTTCAATCCTCCTCACCTCGGCCAGCAATGACCTGATCTTCCGCGGGTCCTTCCTCCCATCCGACTCCACGCCGCTGCTCACATCGACGGCGAACGGCCTCACAACCCTGATCGCTTCTTTCACGTTCTCCGGGGTGATACCTCCTGCCAGGATCACCCTTCCCAAAGCCGCCGCCTCTCTGGCCAGCCCCCAGTCACAGGTGATTCCGGTGCCCCCTGCCTTCCTCGGCACAAAGGCGTCGAGCAGCCAGGCGGAAACCCGGTAGCGCGGCAGCTCCTGGAGGACGGACCTGTCCCTCAGGCGAAACGCCTTGATCACCGGGTAGCGCCAGCCGGCGCAGTACTCCGGGGGCTCGTCGCCGTGAAACTGCAGGGCATCGAGGCCGCAGTAGCCGGCGATCTCCTCGACCTCGTCCCTGGGGGCGTTCACGAAAACCCCGACCTTCACCACAAACGGCGGCAATGCGCGCACGATCGCCCGGGCGGCCTCAGGCTCCACCCGCCGGGGGCTGTCCGCGAAGACAAAGCCGAGGGCGTGGGCTCCTGCCTCCACCGCAGCCAGCGCTCCTTCTAGATCGCTGATGCCGCAGATCTTAACCCTGATCATCCCCTGCACCCCCCATCAGCCGCCTGATCTCCGCAGCCACATCTGATGCTCGCATCAAGGCCTCTCCGATCAGGACGGCGTCGACGCCGCTTTTCGCCAGCCGCTGCAGATCCTCAGCTGTCCTGATGCCGCTTTCGCTCACGACCACCCGGCCGGCAGGGATCAAGGGTGCCATGCGCAAGGTGGTGCCGAGATCCGTCTCGAAGGTTGCAAGGTCGCGGTTGTTGATCCCGATGATCCGGGCGTCTGTGCGGAGGACACGGGAGAGCTCTTCCTCGGTGTGCACCTCCACCAGCGCCGCCATCCCCAACTCCCCCGCAAGGCTGAGGCAGTCCTCCAGGAGGCTCTGTTCGAGCAGGGCGGCGATCAGGAGCACGGCATCTGCCCCGAGCAGGCGTGATTCGTAGATCTGAACAGGATCGATGATGAAGTCCTTGCGCAGCACGGGGAGAGATACGGCATCCCGCACACCTCGGAGGTGGTCCGTGTGCCCCTGGAAGAATCTTTCCTCTGTCAGCACCGAGATCGCCTGGGCACCGGCCCTCTCATATTCTCTGGCGTGGGAGACGGGGTCGAAATCCGGGCGGATGACCCCTTGGGACGGGGAAGCCCGCTTGATCTCAGCGATGAGGTTGAGGCGTCCGCCGTTCCTCTTCACCGCTCCCAGAAAATCCCGCGCCGGAGGGGCTTCCCCGGCCAGCTCCCGCAGCCGGGTCTGGGAAAAAGACGCCTTCAGGCGCGCCACCTCTTCCCTCTTGACAGCTGCGATCCGCTCCAGGAACATCATGCATACCTCCTGGTGAAATCGACGAGTTCCCGGAGCTTGCGGAGCGCCGCCCCGGAATCGATCGCCTCAGCAGCCAGGCGCACCCCATCCCTCAGATCATCCGCCTTGCCACCGACAAAGAGCGCCGCCCCGGCGTTCATCAGGACGACATCGCGGCAGGGGCCAGGCTCTCCCTTCAAGACTTCGAGGACGATCCTGGCGTTTTCCTCGGCGGTGCTCCCGGTGATCTCCTCAAGCCTCCCCCGCTTCAGGCCGAGGTCCTCAGGAACCAGTTCGTAGCTCCTGATCTCCCCGTCCACCAACTCGCTGACCCTTGTCTTGCCCGTATGGGTGATCTCGTCGAGGCCGTCCTCTCCGTGCACCACCATCGCCCGGGCGCTCCCCAGCTGGCGCAGGACGCGGGCGAGCAAACCCGTCAGGTTGGGGTCGTAGACCCCGACGAGCTGCAGCTGCGCACCTGCCGGGTTTGTCAATGGCCCCAGGATGTTGAAGACAGTGCGGATGCCGATCTCCCGCCGGGGGCCGACGGCGTACTTCATCGCCTCGTGGAAAACAGGTGCGAACAGGAAGCAGATCCCGGTCTCCTCCAGGCAGCGTTCCGCCTGCTCGGGAGGAAGGTCAACTTTTACTCCTAGCGCTTCCAGGACATCGGCGCTGCCGCATCTGCTGGAGACGGAGCGGTTCCCGTGTTTGGCCACAGGCAGCCCTGCAGCTGCGACCACGAAAGCAGCTGTCGTGGAGATGTTGAAGGTCGACTTCTGGTCTCCACCGGTGCCGCAGGTGTCGATGATGTGGTTGAAAGGCGGCCTGATCCTCCGCGCCCGCGCCCGCATCGCCCGCGCAAAGCCGGTGATCTCCTCGACCGTCTCCCCCTTAAGCCGCAGGGCGGTGAGCAGGGAGGCGATCTGGGCAGGGGTCGCCTGGCCGCTCATGATCAACCCCATCGCCTCTTCCGCCTCTTCCTCGGACAGGTGGTAGCGGTTGACCACCTTTTCGATGATATCCGTCAGCTGCATGCCTCTCCCCTCTCTTCCTCCATCTCTCAAGCTTCTGCCGGAACCCCTGCCGGCAACCAGCCTCAGGAAATTCCTCAGGATCTCCTTTCCGCATTCCGTCAGTACGGACTCGGGATGAAATTGCACCCCCTCCACAGGGTACTCCCGGTGCCGCACCCCCATGACCTCTCCGTCACCTGTCCAGGCGCTGACCTCCAGGCAGGAGGGAAACGCATCTCTGTCCACAGCCAGGGAGTGATAGCGGGTCGCTGTGAAGGGGTTCGGCACACCCCTGTAGATGCCCATGCCGTCGTGGTAGATCTGCGACGTCTTCCCGTGCATCAGGCTCCGGGCGGGAATCACCCTCCCCCCGAACGCCTCGGCGATGGCCTGGTGCCCCAGGCAGACCCCGAGTATCGGGATGCTCCCGGCAAAGCTCCGGATCACCTCCAAGGTGATCCCGGCATCAGAAGGTCTCCCCGGGCCCGGCGAGATCACGATGGCAGACGGTGCCATTCTCCGGATCTCCTCGACCGTGATCCGGTCGTTCCGAAAGACCCTGACCTCCTCCCCAAGCTCTCCCAGGCACTGGACGAGGTTGTACGTGAAGGAGTCGTAGTTGTCGATGACAAGGATCACCCGCTCTCCCCCTCCTCCGCCAAGCTGAGAGCCTTCAGCAGGGCGCCAGCCTTGTTCAGGGTTTCCTGGTACTCCCTCTCCGGGTCGGAATCGGCCACGATCCCCGCCCCTGCCTGGACATAGGCTGTATTCCCGTGAACGACGATCGTCCTGATAGTGATGCAGGAGTCGAGGTTGCCGTTGCAGCTGATATACCCCACCGCTCCGGCGTATGGGCCCCTCCGGGTGGGCTCCAGCTCCTCGATGATCTCCATCGCCCGGACCTTCGGAGCCCCAGTGACCGTTCCAGCAGGGAAACACGCCCTCAGGGCGTCGAAGGCGTCGCATCCCTGCCTCAGCCTCCCCTTCACGACCGATACCAGGTGCATCACATGGGAATAGCGCTCGCTTTCCATAAACCGGGCTACCCTGACGCTGCCGTACTCACACACCCTCCCGAGGTCGTTTCTCCCCAGGTCCACCAGCATCAGGTGCTCCGCCCGTTCCTTGGGGTCGCTCTCCATCTCCCGGGCCAGGGCCTCATCGGCATCCGGGGTCTCCCCTCGCGGCCTGGTGCCGGCGATGGGATGTGTCTCCACCCAGCCGTGCTCCACCCTCACGAGCATCTCTGGAGAGGAGCCGACGAGCCGCAGCTCTCCGAAGCTCAAATAAAACATGTAGGGCGAGGGGTTGAGCGTCCTCAGAAC
>JBNATO010000004.1:0-22465 GCA_049701555.1 Thermacetogeniaceae bacterium
GAGTATTTCCAAACGCTGTCGTCGCTTGTTACAATTAAAGAACCCCTTGAACTCACTCAGAACATGGGCCGTTATGATGTCATCGCCAATGTGCATGGCGGCGGTATAAGCGGGCAGGCAGGCGCGATCAGGCTGGGGATTGCGCGGGCATTGGTGAAGGCTGACCCCAGTTTGCGGCCAACGCTCAAAAAGGCGGGTTTCTTGACAAGGGACCCTCGTATGAAGGAGAGAAGGAAGTACGGTCTGAAAAAAGCCCGCAAGGCTCCGCAGTACTCCAAGCGTTAAGCAAACCAGTGACGGATGGGTTATCCCCGTCACTTTTTATTTTTCGGATAATCTCGCATAGATGCGCATAACATGTTGGTTGAAAGGAAGGTTTTTGAACTAGGGGGCGGATCTGTGCGAGGTTTTATTTTTTTTAGAAGTTTTAAAGCTGACCAGCGGATCCTTTGGTTTTGTTCTCTGGCTGTATTCTTAGCGCTGGCGGTTTTCCCTTGCTATCTCGCTTATTGTGAGCGCCGCGCGGTGGAGGCCCTATCGTGGTCGGTGGCAGGGAAGACTGTTGTGGTCGACCCCGGTCATGGCGGTTCAGATCCGGGCTGCGTGGGGTGTTCTGGAGTTTATGAAAAGAACGTGAATCTGGAGGTTGCTAAGCGTTTGGCTTTTTACCTCACTCAGGCTGGCGCTACGGCCATTCTGACGAGGGATGGAGATTATGAGCTGAGCGACGGCCTTGAAGGGCGCATTTGGTTGGTCAGACAGCACAAGGCCGACATCTTTGTCAGCATTCACGCCAACAGCATTTCCTCGGCGAGGTGGTGGGGTGCCCAAACCTTCTATCATCCCCGGGATCGAGAGGGTCAAAGGCTGGCTGCTCTGATCCAGGATGAGCTCTTGAAGGGATTGGGACAGAGCTACCGCTGGATCCTTGATGAGGACTTCTACGTTCTGCGCAATGCTGGGGTGCCTGCTGTTATGGTGGAGGTCGGCTTTCTTTCCAACCCTAGAGAAGAGAGGATGCTGTCCCAGGCGGAGTATCAGGGGAAGGTGGCGTGGTGCATTTACGCAGGGATCGTCCGCTACTTTGCTGGAGAACCGGCTCCGCCCTGTCCCTTTTAATTCGGAGGCGTTAGCGTTTTTTTATTAAGCCTGAGTTTTGGGCAACTTAAATGCTGAAGGAAGTTGATCCTATCAATGCTTTGGGATAGAATGGAACTTGCGATAATGCAGATTTTGTTGGGGCGGTGGTCATAAGATGCTCGTTTATGCGGGGCTGTCTCCTCATCCTCCAATAATCGTCCCGGAGGTTGGGGGAAAAGAGCTGGAGAAGGCGGCTAAGACCGTTGCTGGGATGCGGGAATGGGCAAAAGCAGCTGCTGCCACAAATCCCGAAATGCTTGTCTTTATCAGCCCTCACAGCTGTTTCCTGAGGGGTGCGATGGGGTATCAGGGCGGAAAAGAGCTTTCTGGCAGCTTTGCGGCGTTCGGAGCGCCTCAGGTATCGTTCAGGGTGACCAACGACCTGGAATTTGCCGCAGCTGTTGCCGAGGAGGCCGCTAAGAACGGGATTGAAGCCACTGAGGTTGTGGGCGGCAGGCGCGGCCCTTACCAAACAAATGGCCTGGACCATGGGGTTATGGTGCCTCTTTACTACCTGAGGGAAGCTGGGGTTGAGGCATCTCTGGTGGTCTTCGGGATCAGCCTGTTGCCTTTTGATGAACTGTTCAAGTTTGGCGAGGTGTTGCAACGGGTTGCTGCTCGTTCTCCACGCCGTGTGGGGATCATTGCCAGCGGAGACCTTTCTCACTGCCTGACCCCAGGTGCGCCTGCCGGATATACCCCTGAGGGAAAGATCTTTGACGAGACTATTCGGGACGCCTTAGAAAAGATGGATGTAGATCGCATCCTCTCGCTGCCAGAGGATCTTATCGAGAGGGCCGGGGAGTGCGGTCTGAGACCGATCATCATCCTCTTGGGGGCTCTCAGCCGATATGAGGTGACGAGCCGCATTTATTCCTACGAGGGGCCGTTCGGAGTGGGTTATCTTGTGGCGGATTTTTCATTCAAGGAAAAGGCTGAAAAGGAAGTCTCTCCTTTTGTGAAGCTGGCGCGCGCGAGCATCGAGCATTATCTGCGCACTCACAAGCTGCTGCCTGTTCCGGATCCTCCTCCACCGGGGATGGAGGGGAGAGCAGGGGTGTTTGTTTCTTTGAAGAAGCACGGCCGTCTGCGGGGTTGTATCGGCACTGTGGAGCCCCAGCAGAAGAACATAGCGGCTGAGATCATCCACAACGCTGTCAGCGCCGCTGTAAACGACCCGCGCTTCTGGCCTGTGGAGCTGGATGAACTCCCAGAACTCAAGATCTCTGTCGATGTCTTGAGCCCTCCCGAACCCGTCAAATCGGAGAAGGAGCTGGATCCGAAGCGATACGGTGTTATCGTGAAAAGCAAGGGGCGGAGGGGGCTGTTGCTCCCCAACCTGGAAGGGATCAACACGGTGGAGGAGCAGTTGGCGATCGCCCGCCAGAAGGCGGGGATACGTCCTGATGAGCCAGTGGAGATAGAGCGCTTTGAGGTCGTCCGCTACGAGTGATGCTGGTATGAGGGAAGCTGAGTTTTACAAAACATTAGGAGATTCAAAGGTCCAGTGTCTTTTGTGCCCACACATGTGCCTGCTGAGCGTCGGGCAAAGGGGTTTGTGCCGCGTCAGGGAAAACATCGGCGGAAAGCTGTACACGCTGAATTACGGCAGGGTCTCTTCATTGGGGATTGACCCTATCGAGAAGAAGCCTCTTTACCACTTTTACCCGGGGAGGCAGATATTCTCTGTAGGGACCTTCGGGTGTAACTTCCGCTGCCAGTTTTGTCAGAATTGGGAGATCTCTCAGGGCGAGCCGGCGACTGAGGAGTTTTCACCGGAGAGGCTCGTGGCGATGGCTCTCAGGGCGAGGGATGGGTCCGACTCTGTAGGTATCGCCTACACCTATTCGGAGCCGGTTGTATGGTACGAGTTTGTATACGACTGCGCCAAACTCGCGCATGAGAAAGGTTTGAAGAACGTCCTCGTCACCAATGGCTCGATTCAGGAAGAACCGCTTATGAGGTTGCTCCCCTACATAGATGCCATGAACATCGATGTCAAGGCCTTTACATCTGATTATTACAGGAGGGTTTGCCGAGGCGAGCTGGAGCCTGTGCTCCGCACTGTTGAGAGGGCTTATGGAAATTGCCACATCGAGCTCACAACGCTGCTCGTCCCAGGGATGAACGACAGCGATGAGGAGATCGAAGCCCTGGTGGATTGGGTGGCATCTCTTGGCAAGGAGGTCCCGCTTCACTTCTCACGTTACTTCCCGCGGTACCGGATGGAACTCCCGCCGACTCCCTTGAAGACCCTTGTAAGGGCATGGGAGCTGGCGCGCCGGAAGCTAGACTATGTCTATATAGGTAACGCTTGGGAGTTGGGAGAGAAGTATGATAACACCTGCTGCCCTGAATGCGGCGCTCTTTTGGTTCGGCGTTCTGGCTACTATGTGGTGTTGTCTGGGCTTGAGGGGAGAAAGTGCAAGGAGTGTGGCGCTGAGATCGCCGTCGTTGTCGATGCCGAAGGTTAGTGAGGGATTAAGGGCTTGTCTCCCTTATCAGTAGCTGAAAATTTATGCTTTCGGCTTGTATTTTTTTATTTTTTTCAAAAATTGAAGCGTCAGGATTGTATGTTTATGCATAACTATGTATAATAATGAAGTAACATTTGGCTCGGCTGGGGGAGAGAAAGAGAGATGGGCTTAAGAATCGGCGTCATAGGAGCAACGGGGTATGTCGGGGAGGAGTTGGTGCGCATACTTTGCAAACATCCTCATGTGGCATCGATCGATGCTGCTGCACGTGACTACCCAGGGTCGAGGTTCGACAGTGTTTATCCTCACCTTAGAGGCCATGTAGACCTGGAGATCAAAGGGATGGAGCGGGCCGATGAGGTTGTCGCTGGTTCCGACCTGATCTTTCTTGCCTTGCCGCATGGCCTTTCTGCTCCCTTTGTCAAAGAGGCCCTGAAGAGGGGGAAGCGCGTGATCGATCTCGCTGCGGATTTCCGCCTTCCCGAGGCAAGCCTCTATGAGGAGTGGTATAAGGTCAAGCACGAGGCACCGGAGCTTTTGGGTGAGGCGGTCTACGGTCTGCCAGAGCTTTTCCGCTCTGCTGTCAGAGAGGCTCGACTTGTGGCTAATCCCGGGTGCTACCCCACCAGCGCTCTTTTGGCTCTGGCTCCTCTTCTGAGACATGGCCTTGTTGAATTGGATTCGATCATCATCGATTCCAAATCAGGAGTCTCCGGGGCAGGCCGTGCGCTTGCGCTTTCCAGCCATTTTTCAGAGTGCAACGAGAGTGTGCGGGCTTATTCCGTAGGGACGCACAGGCACACTCCGGAGATCGCTTATTATGCTTCGGTTCTGGCGGGTGAGGATGTTGCTATCACCTTCACTCCCCACCTGATCCCGATGACGCGCGGAATTCTCAGCACCGTTTACGCCAGGCTTATAAGGCCATCAGACACATCTTCGCTTCGGCAGATCTTCCAGGAGTTTTATAAAGAAGAGGTTTTTGTAGAGATCGCTGCTGAGGGGGAGTGGCCGCAAACAAACTGGGTGAGAGGGACAAACCGCTGCTACATCGGTGTGGCTGTGAACAGAGGGAAAGGAGTCATCGTCGTTTCAGCGATCGATAACTTGGTGAAAGGGGCGGCAGGTCAGGCCGTCCAGAACATGAACATCATGTATGGGTTACCAGAAACTGCTGGGCTAGACTTTCCTGGTTTATATCTCTAGCGATGGGAGGCAGAGTGTTCGAGAGATGGCGAAAGAGTGGGAAGTCGTATCGTGCGGAGTTACTGCTGCGAAGGGTTTTAAGGCAGCTGGAGTTGCGGCTCAGGTGCGGAAGAAGGGGAGGCGCGACCTGGCGCTGATCTTCTCGGAGGTGCCTGCCGTTGCTGCCGCTCTTTACACCCAGAATCAGGTCAAGGCTGCGCCGGTGTTGGTGACTAAGGAACACCTGAGGGAGCGGCGCGCCCAGGCGATCGTTGTAAACAGCGGGATAGCCAATGCCTGTACCGGGGAACAGGGCATAGAGGATGCCAGGGAAATGGCCCGCTGCACCGCCGAGCTCCTGGGGATAGCTCCGGAACATGTGGTAGTGGCGTCAACGGGTGTCATAGGGGTGCCGCTGCCGATGGAGAAGATCAGAGAAGGTATTCGCCGGGCCGTAGGAGAGCTCTCCCCAGGGGGGAGCGGAGATGCCGCAGAGGCGATCATGACGACCGACACGACGCCAAAGGAGTATGCCGTGAGGTTTAGCTGCGGAGGCAAAACGGTTACTATTGGTGGCATCGCCAAGGGCTCCGGGATGATTCACCCCAACCTAGCGACGATGCTGGCCTTCATCACCACCGATGCTGCTGTATCCTCTGAAGCCCTAGAGGATGCCTTGCGCTGGGCAGGTGACCGGTCTTTTAACGCCATCACTGTGGATGGTGACACCAGCACCAACGATATGGTTGTCTGCCTGGCGAATGGCCTGGCTGGAAACGAGACGATCGAGGCCGCTGGCCCGGACTTTTTCCTGTTCCGCGATGCTCTTTTGGAGGTCTGCAGAGAATTGGCGAAGATGATCGCCAGGGATGGGGAGGGAGCCACCAAGTTTCTGGAGGTGAGGGTGAGGGGGGCCCGCAGCGAGGAAGAGGGGCGTTTGGTGGCGCGCTCTGTGGCCGCTTCCAATCTAGTTAAGACTGCCCTCTTCGGTGAGGATGCCAACTGGGGGAGGATCATCTCGGCAGCGGGGAATGCGGGTGTCCCTTTAGATCCCAATCTGATAGACATCTATTTGGGAGACCTTCAGGTTGCTGCGGCAGGAACAGGGCTCCCCTTCGATGAGGAGCGTGCCCGCGCGATTTTGAGCGCGAGGGAGGTTGCCGTGCTCATCGACCTGAACCAGGGAGATGCTGAGGCTGTGGCTTGGGGGTGCGACCTGTCTTTCGACTACGTGCGGATCAATGCCCAATACCGGACGTGAAAGGAGGGAAAGGGTGTGGTGTTGACCCCTTTGGAGAAGGCCTCCATCCTTGTGGAAGCTCTCCCTTACATCAGAAGGTTTGCCGGCCAGACCGTGGTCATCAAATACGGCGGCAGGGCGATGGTCAGCCAGGAGTTGAAGGAGGCTGTGATCACCGACTGCATCCTTCTCAAGGCTGTGGGGATCCACCCTGTCCTCGTCCACGGCGGCGGGACGGAGATCGACACCATGCTCCAGCGGCTGGGCATAGAGTGGAGATTTGTGCGCGGCCAGCGCGTCACCGATGAGGAGACGATGGCGATTGTGGAAATGGTTCTGGCTGGTAAGGTCAACAAAGAGATCGTCGCCCTGATCAACAAGTTGGGCGGCAAGGGGATCGGGCTCAGCGGTAAGGATGCCAACCTGATCGAGGCGCGGAAAAAGGAGCTGCCAGCGGCGCCCGGTGAGGAGGTGGTCGACCTCGGCTATGTGGGGGAGATCGTCAGGGTGAATCCTGAGATCATCGAGGCCATGAAGAATGACGGCTATATCCCCGTGATCGCCCCGATCGGTGTAGGGAAGGATGGCGAGAGCTACAACATCAATGCCGATTATGTTGCAGGAGAGGTGGCCGCTGCCCTCGGGGCGAATAAGCTGGTGCTGCTCACCGATGTCGAAGGGATTTTGGCCGACAGAGACGACCCCACGAGCCTCCTCTCTGTGGTCAGGGTGAGCGAGGTTCCTGAGCTGATCAGGAAAGGGGTTATCGCTGGGGGGATGATCCCCAAGATCGAGTGCTGTGTGCAGGCCTTGAAGAAAGGTGTCGGTCGCGTCCACATCATCGATGGCAGGATCCCACACTCGATCCTGCTCGAGGTGTTCACGGATGAGGGCGTGGGGACGATGGTGATCAACGAGTGAATTTTGGTCTGGGAGAGGAACGGGTGATGTCAGGAGAAGAGATTTTGAAGCGTGGAGAAAAACACCTGATGAAGACCTATAGCAGGTTGCCCCTCGTCGCTGTCAAGGGGGAGGGGGCGAGGGTATGGGATGCCGATGGGAATTGCTACCTCGATTTTGTGAGCGGGGTTGGCGTCAACTCTGTCGGGCACTGTCATCCCCGGGTTGTGGCTGCTGTTCGGGAGCAGGCTGAGGATCTGCTGCACTGTTCCAACCTATATTGGTCGGTCCCTCAGGTGAGGCTGGCAGAGGAGCTTGCCCGCCTGAGCGGCCTTGACCGCGTGTTTTTTTGCAACAGCGGCGCTGAGGCCAATGAAGCGGCGATCAAGCTGGTGCGCAAGTACGCCTATAGCCACGGGAAGAAAAACCCGGAGATAATCGCTTTTAAAAATTCTTTTCACGGCAGAACGCTAGGGGCTCTTGCCGCTACGGGGCAGGAGAAGTTCTGGGAAGGGTTTGCTCCTCTCCCTGAGGGGTTCCGCCATTTGCCGTTCAACGATGTTGAGGCGCTGGAACGGGCGATCACTCCGAACACGGCAGCAGTCCTGCTGGAACCGGTTCAGGGAGAAGGGGGTGTTTATCCGGCAACGCAGGAGTTCATGAGGGCGCTTTCTGCCGCCCGTGAAACCCATGGCTTATTGCTCGTTTACGACGAGGTCCAGTGTGGGCTGGGGCGCACGGGGAGGATGTTTGCTTTTGAGCACTATGGGGTGCGGCCTGATGTGCTGGTGCTGGCAAAAGCGCTTGGCGGCGGCCTTCCCATCGGTGCGGTGGTCGCCCGCGAGGAGGTGGCCGAAGCCTTCCAGCCCGGAACACATGGTTCGACCTTCGGCGGTAACCCTGTTGCCTGCGCCGCTGCCCTGGCAGTCCTGCAGGTTCTCCGGGAAGAGGGGCTTGTGGAGAATGCGGAAAAGGTAGGGGCTTATTTCAGGTCGCGCTTGGAGGAACTGAGAGAGAGATACCCTGTGATCAGGGAAGTTCGTGGATATGGGCTGATGCTCGGTGTGGAGTTAGACCGCTCAGGAAAAGAGCTGGTCGCTCTCTGCGCCGCTCGGGGACTGCTGATCAACTGCACCGCTGAGAAGGTGCTGCGCTTCCTGCCACCCCTCGTCATCGGGGAGAGAGATGTGGATGAGGCAGTCTCCATATTGTCGGAAGCCTTCCAAGAGTTTCTGGCGAAGACTATGTGATGACGGGGTGATCAGATGCCCAAGCGAAAGGATCTCAAGAGGGTTTTGGTGATCGGATCTGGCCCGATCGTCATCGGCCAGGCGGCGGAATTCGATTATGCAGGCACCCAGGCGTGCAAGGCGCTGCGGGAGGAAGGAATCGGGATAGTCCTCGTCAACAGCAACCCTGCCACGATCATGACAGACACGAACATGGCTGACAGGGTTTACATAGAACCTTTGACTTTAGAGTCAGTGGCGCGGATCGTAGAAAAAGAGCGGCCAGATGCCATCCTCCCCGGGCTCGGAGGCCAGACGGGGCTAAACCTGGCTGTAGAGTTGGCGGAAGCGGGTGTTCTGGAGAGATACGGGGTTGAGGTCCTGGGAACCCCGATCGAGGCCATAAGGCGGGCAGAGGACCGCCAGATGTTTAAGGAGACGATGCTGCGGATCGGGGAGCCTGTGCCTAAGAGCAGCATAGTGACGGATGTGGAGGATGCCTGTAGGGTTGCTTCCGAGATCGGCTATCCGGTGATCGTGCGGCCTGCCTATACCCTCGGCGGGACGGGCGGGGGTATCGCAGGGAATGAGGAAGAGCTCCGTCGCATCGTCGCCGTTGGGCTGAAGAGCAGCCGGATCGGCCAGGTGTTGCTGGAAGAGAGCGTCTTGGGCTGGAAGGAGATCGAATTCGAGGTTATGCGCGATGCAGCCGACAACTGCATCACCATCTGCAGCATGGAGAACTTTGACCCGATGGGGGTGCACACCGGAGACAGCATCGTCGTGGCTCCGACTCAGACGCTGAACGACGCTGAATACCAGACGCTGCGCAGCGCTGCTCTGAAGATCATCAGCGCTTTGGGGGTCGAGGGCGGGTGCAACATCCAGTTTGCTCTTGATCCCAACAGCATGAACTACAGGGTGATAGAGGTCAACCCGCGCGTCAGCCGCTCCAGCGCCTTGGCATCCAAGGCCACAGGTTATCCCATCGCCAGGGTTGCGGCGAAGATCGCCGTCGGCCTTCACCTCGATGAGATCATCAACAAGGTTACCGGCGAAACCACGGCCTGTTTTGAGCCGACTGTCGACTATGTGGTCGTGAAGATCCCGCGCTGGCCCTTCGACAAGTTTGCTGCCGCTGACCGGACTCTCGGCACTCAGATGAAGGCCACCGGTGAAGTCATGGCGATCGACCGCACCTTTGAGGGGGCATTGCTGAAGGCGGTGCGCTCTCTGGAGATCGGGCTCTATGGCCTAAATCTTCCTGAGGCTGCGCTTTGGACGGAGATGGAGCTTGTGGAGAATCTGGTCTGCCCCACCGATATCCGCCTTTTCGCTATAGCTGAAGCCTTTCGCCGCTCCTGGCCGCTGAGGGAAGTGGCCAGCTACACAAAGATAGATCCCTGGTTCCTGGCCAAGATCAAGGGGTTGGTGGAACACGAGAACCGGCTGAGGAGGGAGACCCTGACGCCAGAGCTTCTGAGGGAGAGCAAGCGGATGGGGTTCTCCGACTACCAGATCGCCAAGCTTACGGGAAGGGATGCTGCAGAGATCCGGGAGCTCAGGAAGAAGGCGGAGATACTCCCTGTCTACAAGATGGTGGACACATGCGCCGCGGAATTCCCGGCTTCTACCCCGTATTTTTACAGCACTTATGAAGCTGAGAACGAATCGTCTATTCGAGGCCAGCGCAGGGTTGTGGTCCTGGGAGCAGGGCCGATCAGGATCGGCCAGGGAATAGAGTTCGACTACTGCTCGGTGCACGCCGTGTGGGCTCTGAAAGAAGCTGGAGTTGAGGGGATAATCATCAACAACAACCCGGAGACGGTGAGCACCGATTTCGATACAGCCGATAAGCTGTATTTCGAGCCCCTGGCTCCGGAGGATGTTCTCAATGTCATCGAGCAAGAAAAGCCGGATGGCGTCCTTGTCCAGTTCGGCGGGCAGACAGCCATCAACCTCACCAGCCATCTGGCCTTTTATCGTGTTCCGGTGCTGGGGACCAGCGTGGAGAGCATCGACACCGCTGAAGACCGCCGCTTGTTTGAAAGGCTGCTGAGGGATTTGAATATCCCCCGGCCCGAGGGGAGGACCGTCCTCAAGCCGGAAGAGGCTGTGCAGGTGGCGGAAGAGCTGGGCTTCCCCGTGCTGGTTCGCCCGTCCTATGTCTTGGGCGGAAGGGCGATGGAGGTTGTGGAAAACGCCGAAGACCTCCTTTCCTACATCGCTTCTGCTGTCAAGATCAGCCCCAAGCACCCTGTGCTGATCGACAAGTATATAAGGGGCAAGGAAGTCGAGGTGGATGCCGTCTGTGACGGAGAAGAGACCCTGATCCCGGTTATCATCGAGCATGTGGAGCGCGCTGGGATTCATTCCGGCGACAGCACGGCGATACTTCCGGCGCAAACCTTGGCCGAGTCCGAAGTGCAGCAGATCGTGGAATATACCCAGCGCATTGCTAAAGCCTTGGAGATAAAGGGCCTTCTCAACATCCAGTATGTGGTTTCCGAGGGGAGGGTCTATTGCCTCGAGGTCAACCCCCGTGCCTCCCGGACGGTGCCTGTTGTGAGCAAGGTGACAGGGGTGCCTCTGGTGAATCTGGCTACAAAGATCATGTTGGGGAAGAAGCTGGCTGACCTCGGTTATTCCGGCGGGATTGCCGCACCTCCCCCCTTTGTGGCTGTTAAGGCTCCTGTTTTCTCCTTTGAGAAGCTGTTTCAGGTCGACATCTCCTTGGGGCCTGAGATGAAGTCTACCGGTGAGGTGTTGGGGATCGATCGCAACCCCGGCATGGCCTTGTATAAAGCCCTGGTCGCTGCTGGCATCAATGTGCCTTTGTCTGGTAAGATCTTGGTGTCTCTGGCAGAGCGCGACCGTGAGGAGGGTGTCTCGGTGGCCGCCGGCTATGCTGATCTGGGGTTTGAGATCCTTGCTACCGAAGAGACCGCCCAATACTTCTGGCAAAAGGGGCTTCCCGTCAAGGCGGTTGTTTCGTTGGAGGCGCCGAGAGTGGGTCTCAGGAACGCTATCGAGCTCATTCAAAAGGGCGAGGTGCAGCTGGTGATCAACACCCCCACTAGGGGAAAGCTTCCGGACCGAGGGGGATTCAAGCTGCGCCGGGCTGCTACAGAATACCGCATTCCCTGCCTGACGTCAGTGGACACGGCAAGGGCTCTGTTGGATGGGTTGCGGGCTAAGAGGAGCGGCCTCTCCCCTGACTGCATGTGTCTGCAGGAATACATGGAGATGCACAGAGAATTAGTAAAAAATGGTTTATGTTTGAGATAATAAAAATAAAAGTAAAGGAGATGACGGTATGGGAAGGGCTTACCTGAGCGACAGGCTCAAAGGGCGGGATTTCTTGACGATTGCCGATTTTACCTCTGAAGAGATCAGACTTTTTCTGGATGCTGCGCATGACCTAAAGAAGGAGTTGAAAGCGGGGATCCCTCATCCTGTTCTGAAGGGAAAGACTTTGGGGATGATCTTCACCAAACCTTCGACGCGGACGAGGGTTTCCTTTGAGGTCGGGATGTACCAGCTCGGGGGGTATGCCTTGTTCTTGAATGCCAACGATATCCAGCTGCGCAGGGGGGAGTCGCTCCCTGACACGGCCAGGACGCTGGAGCGCTACCTTGACGGCATCATGATCCGCACCTTTGCGCAGAGGGACGTGGAGGAATTGGCGGAATACGCCTCTATCCCGGTGATCAACGGTCTCACCGACCTGGTGCATCCCACGCAGGCTCTGGCTGATATCATGACGATCGAGGAGCACAAGGGGCGTTTGGAGGGGCTTAAGCTGGCCTTCGTGGGGGATGGAAACAACGTCGCCCATTCCCTGCTGCAGGTCTGCGCCAAGGTGGGGATGAACATGACCATCGCCTGTCCCAAGGGCTATGAGCCGGATCCCGACATCCTCAAAGGCGCCCTTGCTGATGCTGATAAGACCGGAGCGAAGCTGGAGGTGGTTGAGGACCCCGAAGAAGCGGTGGAGGGAGCAGATGCTGTCTATACCGACCTCTGGGCGAGCATGGGGCAGGAGGCGGAGCAGGAAGAGCGCGCCTGTGTCTTCTCCCGCTACCAGGTTAACTCTGAGCTGCTGGAGCGGGCAAAGCCGGACGTGATCGTGCTGCACTGCCTGCCGGCACACCGCGGCGAGGAGATCACGGACGAGGTGATGGACGGCCCTCATTCGGTTGTTTTCGATGAGGCGGAGAACCGCCTGCACATGCACAAGGCCATAATGGCTCTGTTGATGCAGTAGCAGATCAGCGCATGGAGGAGGAAGAAGGATGGAGATCAAAAAGGTTGTGCTGGCTTATTCGGGAGGGCTCGATACCTCGGTGGCCATTCCCTGGCTCAAAGAGAACTTCGGGTGTGAGGTGATCTGCTTCTCCGCCGATCTGGGGCAGGAAGAGGAGCTGTCTGGGCTCGAAGAGCGCGCCCTGAAGGCGGGGGCGAGCAAGGTCTATATAATGGACCTCCAGAGGGAGTTTGTCGAGGACTTCATCTTCCCCACCCTCAAGGCTGGCGCCATCTACGAAGGAAAATACCTCCTCGGGACATCCTTTGCTCGCCCCTTGATCGCCAAGTATCTTGTGGAGATCGCCGAAAAGGAAGGGGCGGATGCTGTCGCCCACGGAGCCACCGGAAAGGGGAACGACCAGGTCAGGTTCGAGGTCTCCGTGCAGGCGCTCAACCCCTCGCTCAAGGTGATCGCCCCGTGGCGGCTTTGGGATATCAAGTCCAGGGAGGATGCCCTGGCCTATGCGGCAGCGCGGGGGATCGATGTTCCCGTGAAGAAGGACCGTCCTTACAGCACTGACAGAAACATCTGGCACCTGAGCCACGAGGGAGCAGACCTGGAAGACCCCTCGCGAGAGGCTCCGGAGGATGTGCTCCTTTTGATAACCCCGCCGGAAAAGGCGCCCGATAAGCCCACCTATGTGGAGATCGGTTTTGAACAGGGGGTTCCCAGAAGCCTTGATGGCAAGGAGCTGGACCCGGTGACTCTCCTCAAGACCCTGAACCGCATCGCTGGGGCAAACGGAGTGGGGATCGTCGATATGGTGGAAAACAGGCTTGTCGGGATGAAGTCGCGGGGTGTCTATGAGACGCCCGGTGGCACGGTACTCTACCTGGCGCATCGCGAGCTGGAGTCGATCACCCTCGACCGCAACACGCTGCACTTTAAGGAGATTGTCGCTCAGCGCTACGCCGAGCTGGTCTACGACGGCCTCTGGTATTCTCCCTTGCGCCAAGCGCTTGATGCCTTTGTGGATGGGACCCAGAAGACTGTGACGGGGACGGTGCGGATGAAGCTCTACAAAGGCAACTGCACCCCTGCTGGGGTCACTTCGCCTTACTCGCTCTATCACGAGGGGTTTGCGACGTTTGGCCACTGCGAGCTCTACGACCACAAGGACGCTCAGGGATTCATCAACCTGTTTGCGCTTCCTCTGAAGGTGCGAGCTCTGATGGCCCAAGGGAAAAAGGAATAGGAGGAACTAGTCATGAAGCTGTGGGGTGGACGCTTTACAAAAGAGACGGCAGAGGATGCAGCCAGTTTTTTGAGGTCGATCTCCTTCGATGCCCGCCTCTATAGGCAGGACATCGAGGGTTCGATCGCCCATGCGCGGATGCTGGGGCGTCAGGGGATCATCCCTCCAGAGGAGGCGGAGGCTCTGGTGCGCGGCCTTGAGGAGATTCGAAGGGAGATCGATGAGGGGAAGCTGAGCTTCAACCCCGAGTCTGAAGACATCCATACCTTTATCGAGGAGTGCCTCGTGGCAAAGGTTGGAGAGATAGGCAAGAAGCTGCACACAGCGCGCAGCCGCAACGACCAGGTGGCTACAGCATTCCGGCTGTATGTTAAGGAGGAGATAGAAGCTCTGGGGGATCAGGTGCTGCGGCTGATCGAGGTCTTGATCAACCGCGCCAAGGAGAGTTCGGAGGTGATCATGCCGGGCTATACCCACCTCCAGCGAGCCCAGCCAGTGACCTTCGCCCATCATCTGCTGGCTTACTGCGAGATGCTGCGCCGTGACTATGAGCGCCTCCGCGACTGCTACAAGCGCGTCGATGTCTGTCCTTTAGGGTCTGGCGCATTGGCTGGGACGACCTTCCCCATCGACCGCCAGTTTGTGGCCAAAGAGCTCGGATTCAGCGAGATCTCTGGCAACAGCATTGACGCCGTCTCCGACCGCGACTTCGCAGCGGAGCTGATCTTCGCCTGCTCTGTGATCATGATGCACCTGAGCAGGCTGGCTGAGGAGCTGATCCTCTGGTCGAGCAGCGAGTTCGGCTTCATCACCCTGGACGATGCCTACACCACCGGGAGCAGCATCATGCCGCAGAAGAAGAACCCCGATGTTGCGGAGCTGGTGCGCGGAAAGACAGGGAGGGTTTACGGCCACCTCATGGGGATCCTCACCGTGATGAAGGGGCTTCCCCTCGCCTACAACAAGGACCTGCAGGAGGACAAGGAGGCGGTCTTCGATACCCTGGATACTGTCAAGGGGTGCCTCGGTGTCTTTATACCGATGATGGAAACGCTCCAGGTAAACAAAGAGCGCATGCGGGAGGCAGCAGGCGGGGACTTCACCAATGCCACCGACCTCGCCGATTACCTGGTGCGCAAAGGCGTCAGCTTCAGGGATGCCCACGAGATCGTGGGGCGCATCGTCCTCTACTGCATCGATGCCAAAAAGCGCCTGGAGGACCTGACGATGGATGAGTACCGCTCGTTTTCCCAGGCCTTCGACTGGGATCTCTATGATTACATCCAGATCACGACCTGCGTCGAGCGCAGGCGTTCTCCGGGCGGGCCTGCTCCCTTTGCCGTCTTCCAGAGCATAGGGAGACTCTCCTCCTGGCTGGCGGAGGTGCGGCAGCTCCCCTGGAAGCGCGAGCTTTAACTTTGAGAGCAGGAGTTGGGTGAAGCCTGCAGCGATGGCGAAAAGATAGGGTGGAACGTGATGGCGTTAAAACTTTGGCACATCTCCGGAAAAACTTACTATATCGATTGCCCTAGCGTCGTCGGGGTGTATCTCTTCGACAGCCGATATTGCCTCCTGATCGACACGGGATCCAGCCGGGAGTGCGCTGCCGCCATTCTGGAGCTGTTGGACGAGAGGGGGATCAGGCCTTTCGGCATCATCAACACGCATTTCCATGCCGACCACTGTGCAGGCAACAGGCTGATACAGGAACGCAGCAACTGCCGGATCTTCGCCTCACAGCCCGACGCCTGCTTCATTCAGAACCCGATACTCGCGCCTTTTGTTCTCTTTTCCGCCTATCCGCATCCTCCTTTGAAGAACAGGCTGTTGCTGGCGCAGCCCTCCAGGGTGACAGATATCGTGGAGGAGGGGGCTCTGGAGCTCGCCGGAGCCACATTTCAGGTCATCGATCTGAGGGGGCACACTCTTGGCCAGATCGGGATCGTGACGCCTGACGGCGTGGCCTTCTTGGGAGATGCCCTGATCGCTCCGGAGATCATGGAAAGGTTTCGGTTTCATTACCTGGCGGATCTCGGAAGCCACTTCAAAACCCTTGATTTTTTGAGCAAAGCGGGTTTTGAACGGGCCGTCCTAGCACATGGGGGGCCCCTTGAAAACTTGAGGGAAACAGTGGACAGAAACCGTGAGCTCTTTTCTGAGATCATCGCTCTTTTGCTGGAGATTCTGAAAACGCCGCGGAGCAGGGAAGAGGTCCTTTTCATGCTTGTCGATGCCCTTTCTCTCCCGATGAATACAACGCAGTATTACCTGATCATGGCGTCTGTCTCCGCCTTTCTTTCTTACCTATGCACGAAGAGGCTGATAGCTGCGCGGATAACCGACGGCTCCATGGAGTTTTCTGTCGTGTGACCATCGCTTGAATATCCTCTGCTGTTCTGTATGATGTCGCCATCAGTGAAGTGTGGCTTGATGTTGAGAGCCCCACACAGCAGATTTCGTTCTGGAATCTCTGAGTATAATTCCAGGGCCTAGGAACGGTTTTTGGGGGTTAGCTTTTGCGGTGAAGATGGACATCCGAACACCTGTAGAGAGGATCTTTCGGGAGGTGCTCCCTGCGAGGCTCCCGAGCTACGAATTGCGGGAGCAGCAGATCGAGGTGGCCCTGAAGGTGGAGAAGGCCTTGCGCAGGGGGGCCAACCTGTTGGCTGAGGCGGGAACGGGGACCGGCAAGAGCTTCGCCTACCTCATCCCTGTTGCGCTGGACCTGGAGGAGAATGGTGGTAGGGCGATAGTCAGCACAGCCACCATCGCCCTGCAGGAGCAGCTGTTAAGGAAGGATATCCCCCTGTTGGAAGAGGCTTTAGGGATCGATCTGGGTGCGGAGCTGGCCAAGGGAAAGGGTAATTACCTCTGCCTCGTGAAGTTCATCGAAGAGATCCAGACCCCAACCCTCTTTGCTGATGCTGAGGTGTTGAAACGGCTCCAGGAATGGTCAGAGGAGACCGAAACCGGAGATAAGTCTGAACTCCCGTTTGAGCTGGGTGATCTCTGGAACCGCATCTCTACAGATGATGCCTGCCTCGGAAGGAAGTGTCACCTCTATAAGGAGTGCTTTTATTTCAAGGCGAGGAACAGGCTGCAGCAGGCTCGCTTGATCATCTGCAACCATGCTCTTTTCTTCGTCGACCTGAGCATGAGAGGCAACGGCGCTTCTCTCCTGCCAGACTATCACCTGGTTGTCTTCGATGAGGCCCACCATATCGAGGATGTCGCCAGGAATACCATGAGCACAAAGGTCTCTGCCATGAGGCTGCCTGTTCTCCTCTACCAGCTGCGCAAGAGAGAGGGCTGCAATCTGGAGGCCGTTCAGAGGGCTTTGGCTTTGAACGAGGAATTTTTTGCGGTTGTTTCAGCGGCTGCGGCTTCAGAGAACGAGAAGTACCTGCTTCCTAGGACACAGGAGATCGCCAAGCTTGGTGAGGATCTCCGGAAGGCAGTGGAGGATGTCGTCCTTTTGTTTGATCCGGACTGCGCCGGAGAGCGGGAACAGGCCTTGTTCGACTGCCTGGGCCGCTACAACGCTGACCTCCAGGAGATCCTTGAGACAGGTGACCCGGGAAAGGTGTATTGGGTGGAGAAGGCCCGCTCCGGGAGGCGGGTTCTGGTTACTCTCCATGCCACGCCGATCGACGTCTCGGGGTATCTGGCGGAGAATCTCTTCGAGAATGAACAGATCGCCAGCGTGATCATGACCTCAGCCACCCTCAGCCTTGCCGGCGATTTCTCTTATTTCAAGTCAGCGGTCGGGTGTGAGGCTGCGGATGAAATTGCTGTGGAGTCGCCTTTTGATTATATGGAGCAGTGCATCCTCTACATGCCTGAGGGACTCCCTGACCCGAAGGCTGAAGATTTCCACGAGCGGGTGATCCCCTTCATCGAAGAGATACTCCGTAAGACAAGGGGCCGTGCCTTCGTGCTGTTTACCTCTTATAGAGGGCTGAACCAGGCCTACGACCTCCTTGCTCCGAAGCTCCCCTGGAGGGTGCTCAGGCAGGGGGAGAAACCCAAGCAGAAGCTCCTTGAGGAGTTCAAGGAAGACATTCACTCGGTGCTCTTTGCAACAGCATCCTTCTGGGAGGGTGTGGATGTCCAGGGGGAAGCCCTGTCCTGTGTGATCCTGGTCAAGCTCCCCTTTGCTGTTCCCGATGACCCGATTACCGAGGCCAGAATGGCAGCGATCGAGCGCAGCGGCGGCAACGCCTTTTTGAGCTACTCCCTCCCGGAGGCGGTCATCCGCCTGAGGCAAGGCTTCGGCCGCCTGATCAGGACACAGCAGGACAGAGGGATCGTGGCCATTCTCGATCCGCGGATAAAAACGAAATGGTACGGGAGCTATTTTTTAAAGTCGCTTCCGAGGTGCAGGGAAGTGTCGACTCTTGATGAGGTTGATATCCTGTGAGCGGTTAGAGGGGCGGTGCGAAGGATGAAAGGGCGGGATGACAGCGGCCTGGTTCACCTCATCACGGTTTACCCGCCGGAGGACATCTTCGTCGAAGGCGTCCTTCAGTCAGCGGGGATCCCTGTGGTCAAGAGAAGGGAGTCGATCGCGCCGGTAGAGGGGATCACGCTTGGCCCCCTGGCGGAGGTTCATATCTATGTTCCTTTGGGGCTGGAAGTGAAGGCGAGAGAGGTGCTCGCCGAAGTTCGCAGCGATATTTGAGCAAAGTTCCCAAAAAAACGGAAGAGCCCGGGGCAGCGGATCTCTCCAGAAGCCCGGGCTGCTGCTTTTAGCCTTGCTTGGAGAAGGCGATGTTGCCCATGATCAGCGGCCTGGAGCCTGTCACGCTGTAGACCAGGCGCAGCACCTCGTTTATCTCCTGGTCTGTGGCTCCGAGCTCGCGGGCGCGGTTGGCCAGAGCCATGACGCCGCGCTCCGATCCGAGGCAGGCGTCCAGGGCCAGGCTGATCAGGGTTTTTGTCTTGGCGTCAAGGGCTCCAGGAGCGTTTGCGAGCTCCATAACCTTTGCCACAGCCTCATAGAATTCGGGGTCCCTTGCGGCGACCTCCTGCATGAAGGGTGGCAGATTCGGCTTCGTCATCTCAGCACCTCCTTGATTCGGGTTTTTGCTGTAAATAATTTCGTATTTAGATGGTAAACTCCTGCAGCTGATGGAAATAAATATTTCTTATGATCTAGGGATGCCGAGGTCTGGTGCTGCAGGGAGGCGCTGCTGGTAGTTGTAGACGATGCGGGAGATCTCCGCGATATTGAGAAACCCTGTGTCTTCATCGGTGATCCCTTTGGATAGCACGACCAGGATGTAGGGGCGCTTGCCGAAAACAACCCCCATGTCGTTGGCTACGCCGTTGATGCTCCCTTCCTTATGGGCGACCTGGAGCTTGGGGGGTAGTTTCCCTGGGAGACCGACGTGGAAGATGGTGTGCGAAAGGTCGTCGATCAGCCTTCCGCCGAGTTTGGGGTTCTCCTTGGCAAACCTGATGACCTCCTCGACTACGGCCCCCATATCCTTCGCTGTTGTCGCAGCGCTTCCATAGGGCCTGGTGGTGTTAGAGGCTATGCTCCTGATGTAACCCATGACATTGTCATACCCCAGGTTGCGCACCAACATGTTGTGGGCGACATTGTCGCTGATGGTGATGGCCACGGTTGCCAGGCAGCGCAGGGAGAAGGTGTCTCCATCGCGCGCCGTATACTGCAGGGCGCCCGCTCCGACCTGGTAATCGCTTGCTCTGTCGTAGCGGAGGCGGTCGGCCCATTGCAGCCTGCCTGCGGCTACCTGGCGGTAGAGGTAGAGCACCACAGGCACCTTGATGCAGCTAGCAGGGGGGATGGGGACGTTTTCGTTGATCCCGAAGCTCTCTCCAGAGGCGAGATCCTTGAAATAAATGCCGTAGGTGCCCGGCAGGGTGTTGACGTAGCTCAGCACTTCCTGCCTGAGTGAGCTGTAATCGGGTTTTCCAGAAGGGAGCGAGAACGGTTTTAACTGCCGTGGGCTGGTGCTGTGCCTTAGAAACGTAACAAAGAGCAGCGCCGCTGCAGCCAGAAGAAGGACAATTAGTGCCGCTTTTTGCCCTTTTTCAGGCATATCAGACCACCTCCCTGTGATGTGCGGCGGCAGGGGCTAAAAATAGGATGTCCATATGAGCTTGGGGAAATGCGCTTTTGGTTTTTCTGATTTTGGGCTCGGCAGGAGGATGGTGTTTTTGTAGAGAAGATCAAAGCGGGGGTGTACGATGATGCCGGAGGCAGATCTGCTGATGACAGCTCAGGTTTGTGAGATCTTAGGCATGACCCCACGCCAGGTTCACAGGCTCACTCTTGACGGGTATTTGGAGGTTAGGAAGACTGCGAGGAATAAGCATGGGGAGATCAAATTTTTCAGCCTTGAAGAGGTGGAGGCTGTCAGGAAGAAATTGCCGCGCATCTTGAAGAAGTAGGAGAGCGAGGACGGAGCCCGCTACGGAGTGGCTGCAGCCTGGCGGCGTTTGACGAACTGGCGCACTTTCCAGATGACGAGGTCTCGCAAAGAGAGGTTTTTGAATTCATTGAGCGAAATTCCCGAGAAGAGCGCTTCCCTGCTGCGTGCAGCCTATTACCTCTATCACCTCAACCATTACGCCAAGGCCGGAGAGTCCTACCTCTATGAGCTCAAAGAAAGGGTGTTGAAGGCGTTCACTGCTCATTTTGCTCCTGAGGACGGGTTGAGGATCTCCTTCATCCAAGGCCCGCCGCGCATCACCCTTTGCCCTGCATGCAGGAGAAGGGCGCGTGAGGAAAGGAAGAGCTATGTGGAATATGCCCAGGTGACTGGGGGCTGTGCCAGCTGCCATAGGGATGAAAATTACTACAGCCTGTATGAGTTTTTGGTCATATGTGATCCCCACAGGTTCTGCTTCCACTCCCCATACAAGATCGCCTCGAAGTGGCTCAGAGGGAAGGATATTCCCTGGAAAGAGGGGTCTGAGCGGGAGGGAGGCTACACCTTCGGGAGAGCGATTACCCCCGGAGAAGAAGCAGCCGTCAACTTGGGAGAGGTGATCGCTGAGCTGGAGCATTTCCTGGCGGAGCTTGGCGAAGACACCTGCTGGTTGGCGACTGAAGCAGGTGCTCATGAAGAGGTGAAATGGGAGGATGTTCTGTGAATAGGAAAAGGATGGCTGCGGGCGTTGTGCTGGCCCTGCTGGTCTTGACGGGGAGTCTTTGGTGGGGCTTAAGATACTGGGGGCTATCGAGGAAGGCTGAAGAGCCCCTTCGGGCGACAGGCACCATAGAGGCTACGAGCGTGGAGCTTACCGCCAGGGTTGCGGGCACTATCGCCAAGTTCCAGATCGAGGAAGGGGATGCGGTCAGCCGTGGGGAGCTCGTGGCAGAGCTCTCCCGCAGCGACCTGGTCGCCCAGCGCGAGCGCGATGCTATGGCTGTCGTGATCGCCGAAAACCGCCTGAAGGAGTTGTTGTCTGGAGCCAGGGAGCAGGAGAAGGAGGCGGCTGCCGCCGAGGTGCGGATCGCTGAGGCCGATCTTAAGAAGGCAGCTTCTGACCTTGAGCGCAGGCAGCTCCTCTACGAACAGGGCGCTGTGACGCAGGAGGAGCTGGAGAGGTACGAGATGAGCTTGGAAGTGGCAAGAGGACAGCTGGATGCGGCGCGGGCGCGGCTGAGCCTCTTGGAAGCCGGCAGCAAGCCGGAGACGATAGCTGCAGCCAGGGCTGAGGTGGAGCGGAGCAGAGCCGTGCTTAAGGCGACGGAAGCCATGCTTCAGGATCTGAAGATCTTTTCGCCGATCTCAGGGGTGGTTGTTACCAAGAACTACCATGAGGGGGAATACGTCCAGGCTGGGGCCTCGCTGGCCACGATCGCTGACCTCTCCCACCTCTGGATCAAGGTCTATGTGGCGACTGATAACCTTTCCAAGGTGAGGCTCGGTCAGAGGGTGCGCTTTACCGTGAGCGGCGACCCCGATGTGTACCGAGGGGTAGTGACCTGGATCTCTCCGAAGGGCGAGTATACCCCGAAGACCATACAGACCGAGCGGGAAAGGGCTAACGTGGTCTTTGCTGTGAAGATCGGGATCGATGACGGCAAGGGGCGGTTGAAGCCCGGCATGCCAGCTGATGTGGTTTTCGACAGGAGTTAGGTTATGATCAGGGTTGAAGGGGTCTGTAAATCTTTCGGCAGGACTGTGGCTGTGGACAGGGTCAGCCTGCAAGTCAGGGAAGGGGAGATCTTCGGGCTCGTGGGCCCCGACGGGGCGGGGAAGACGACTCTGCTGAGAATGATCTGTGGGCTGGTCGCTCCGGACAGCGGGTGTATCTCTGTCATGAGGCTGACGCCGCGCCAGCTTGAGCAAAACAGGGATAAGCTGGGCTATATGCCGCAGAGGTTTAGCCTCTATGGTGACCTTACGGTTTGGGAGAACATCGAGTTCTTCGGTTCCCTATATGGTTTGAGCGGGCGGGCGATCCGGGAGAGGGCAGAGGAAATCCTCAAGATCACAGGGCTGTGCGGCTTTGAAAGCCGCTTTTCGGACCAGCTTTCGGGAGGGATGAAGCAGAAGCTGGCGCTCACCTGCGCCCTTCTCACGAGGCCAAGGTTGCTGGTGTTGGATGAGCCGACCTGCGGCGTCGATCCGGTCTCACGCAGAGAGATATGGGGTATCATTTACCGCCTTAACGCCGAAGGTACGACTGTGCTGGTCTCCACCCCTTACATGGATGAGGCCGAGCTCTGCCACACCGTCGGTTTCCTTAGCCGCGGGAGGCTGGTTGCCGCCGCTTCCCCGGTTGCTCTCAAGAGGAGCTTCCCCTACA
>JBNATO010000005.1:0-22387 GCA_049701555.1 Thermacetogeniaceae bacterium
AGCGCGAGTGATGGAACGCTTCGGGCGGAAAGTTCCATCTGGATACCCCGACAGCACCCCTTTTCCAACGAGTGCTGCGACCGCGGGGCGCGCCCACTCATCTATCTGGGAAGCATCGGCAAATTTCAGAGGAGCACCCCCGCTGATGTTGAGGAGGCGAGCCAGGAAGGCGGCAGCCTCCACACGGGTGACGCTCTGGTAAGGGCGGAAAGTGCCGTCTGGATAACCGCTCACGTAACCAGCAGCCGCAGCTGCCCTGACCGCTTCCGCAAACCAGTCCTTGGTGGAAACATCCTTGAAAGAAATCGCCGCTGATGCCGGTTTCGGAACATCGAAGGCGGCATTGAGGACCGCCACAAATTCCGCGCGCGTAACCCTCTGATCGGGGTGAAACGTCCCATCAGGGTAGCCTCTGATGTATCCCGCCTCCGCTGCCTGCTCTATGGCCGCCTCAGCCCAGTGTCCCTTTGTGTCCGAAAAGGCAGCGGCATACCCAGTTGTCGCCAACGCACAGGTCAGAGACAGCAAGGCGGCGAGAAAAACAAAGGAAGCCACCACCGCTGAAAGTCTTCCAGCCAATGGTGACATCCCCTGAGCAATTTTCCTTCTGCAAATCCTGACGCTGCCTGGCATCGAAACCACCCTTTGCCTCGATTGCTTCCTATTGGGTGATTCGACACCGGATGGCAAATTCCCTCTAGATTCTCTTTGGAAATATCAAACAATGACGTTATTCCTTGACATAAGTCATGTTGCGGAGCAAGGGGACATCGATCGGGATATGACCAGCCAGCGTTTCCCTCGTCTGCCCTTCGACCAGGATCTGCACCCTCTTGACAGTAGGAAACTCAGTGAGCGTATTGACGATGGCAGCCACTGCAAGAGCTTCCGCCTTGGGTTCCTGATCAGGTATTCTGGTAACCTCCCGGCTCAGATCCACGACACAGGTGCCGTCAGGTTTCACGTTCACGCCGCGCACCTGTGTACCAGCTGGGAGGCTTGATCTCAGGTCCTTGCTCACGGGGCCACGGCAAAGGGCCTCAAGAGCAGCCCTGGCGATCCCAGTGACCTTGGGGATTTCCTGGCTTTCCGGGACAAGCCACCGCCCCCCAGCATCCTCGAAGTAGAGCACCACCTTGGTCATCTCCTGGAGAGCCTGGTCCGAACCCAACTCATCTACCGTCTCCGGCAGCTCCCCAGGCTGGACCTGAGCCTTGCTCCCCTTCAAGGTTTGGAGCCGCTGCGAAATGTTGCAACCCCCGAGGACTAGCAGCGCACCCGCCATCACCACCAGCACCAGCAGCTGGAGACGCAGCCTGCGTCTCCGCCTATCCTCCTCCATCAACCGCTTGAGATCCCACATCATCAAACCCTCCTTCCTTTTAATGGGTTTATTCCCTCTATGATCCTATGTTGGAAAGGAGGGTTATATTCCGATGGGAGGGATTTGGGAAAACGGATCTCGAAGGTTGTCCCTGTGGACTCATCGCATTTCAGCGAAACACTTCCCCTATTTTTTTCAACTAGGGTTTTGACTATATAAAGACCTAACCCCTCTCCCTCCCCGCTTCTCGTAGTAAAACCTTTCTCAAAAACGCTGTTCCTCAGATAATCCGGGATCAGAGGGCGGTAATTGGTAACCCTGATCTCGTAGCAATCCGACTCCTCCGCCATCTCCAACCTGATCCGCCTCTCTTCCGGCAGCACGGATTTAGCGGCGCTGATGGCATTATCGAGGAGATTCCCGATGATCCTGGAAAAATCCAGAGGGGGAACCGATAGCAGCGCCAGGTCAGTCTTCAGCTCAAGGTCAAACCTGATCCCCTCTCTTTCAGCTTGAGCCATCTTCCGGATGATCAGCCCAGCAATCTCCGGCCTCATCCTCAAGGATGTAAAGAGCTTGGATGTCTTCAAGATCTCCTGGTTTACCTGTTCTATGTACTCCTTTATGGCATCGACCCTGCCGAGCTGAATGAGACCGTAGATCACCTGGAGGTGATTGAGAAAATCGTGCCTCTGCGCCCTCAACAGGTCGATCATGGCGCTGGTCTCCCGCATCCTGATGCGGTTTAACTCGGCCTCGGTCTCCGCCCTCACTGTCCTCACAAAAGCCTTGACCATAAAAACAGCCAGCAGTGTAAAAACACCACCGGCGCAGAGATCCAAAACATCAAGAAAGGGAATCATAGGAGAGGCGGTCTTGCTGGCGATCCTGGCAAAAATGCAAACTCCGAGAAAAAGCAGACACGCTGCCTGCACAGCGATGCTCGCAAGAAGACAATTTCTGCCCCCCTGAAAGATAGGCGACATACCGTTTCTCTCCCTGTTCAACTCGGGTGGTCTGCTCAGGGAGCCAAACGCTTGTCCGAATCCGCCCCGAACAGCACTCAATCGATTTCTACATTACCAAAAATAACATTTTCGAAAAAACGGGCATTTTTTCCTTCTTCCTGGGAGCAACCAAAGCTACAAAGTCTCCACCCGATAATCCGTCACCTGAACGCCCCCGTGTCTCTCAATAAAATTCACCACACTGCTGATCACCTGGTTGGTATGGCAGCTGTCATTGCTCACACAGGCAAAGGCGATCGTAGCGCGCTGCCAGAGGTCCTGCTGACCGACTTCGGCGATGGAGACATTAAACCTGCTTCTCACCCGTTCCAAGACGCTCTTCAGCACACGCCTCTTCTCCTTCAGCGAATCCGCCTCCCCTATATACAGCTCCAGCGTGCAAAGCCCAACCACCATATCCCTTCCTCCCCACTCAGAAGCTGCTAGATCTGGCCGATCAGCTTGTGAACCTGCGGGATCACCCGGACGTCCTTCACTCTTTCCGAGACCAACTCCTGCATCACCAGGAGCTGTTCCGGCTCAGGAGCCTTCAGGTGAGGCGCATCCCCTACCGGAGTGAGCGGCTGCAGGACCACGGTGATCCCGGGATCGACCTCGGCGACAAGAGATGACACCTTCCCCAACTCCTCAGGAGTCGTCTCAGCGGATACGACAACCTTCACAAACACATCGGATGACTCCCTCGCCAGCCTCAAAAACCGCTCGTGCTCCCTCCAGGGCGCTGGCTTGCCAGTCGCCGATGCCAGCTTGAAATCCATCGCTGTGATGTCGACAAGCCCCATCACTCCCTCATAGGCAGCGGGTAAGGTGCCGTTCGTCTCCAGATAGACAGCAGCCCCTGCTTTCCTGAGCAGGAGCAACAACTCCTTTAGGAAATCCGCCTGCGTCAGAGGTTCTCCCCCGGTGATGCTCACCGCCTGGTGTCTCTCCAAGCGCATCCGCTCCAGCTTCTCAAAGAGGCAGGAGGCAGAGATCGGGTTTTCCAAGGGGACAAAGTTCCGTCCCCCCGCATCCTCCTCGATTCTCCCCATCTTTCGCCTCTGTCGAGCCGCCGGTGTATCGCAGTAGTCACAGCAGAGGTTGCACCCATACAACCTGACGAAGAGGTGTCTGCAACCCACCCAAGGGCCTTCCCCCTGGATCCCTGAGAAGACCTCCGCCACCCACCCTTCCACCTAGGTCACCCACCTCACCTTGCATCTCGCCTTCTCGATGCCGGCGCACTCCTCGACATAGGCATCCATCAGCCTCTCGGCGAAATCTGCCGGCTCCACCCCCAGCTCTGCAAGCCCGGCGGTAGGAACCGGCGTGCCCTCAGTGAGGACATTGATCCCGAAATGGATCAGAGAGGAAACAGGCGAAACCGTAGCGATGGAAACCGAAAGCTTGCGGCCATCCAGAAAGAGGTCGTCTCCCCGCCGCACAAGCCCTTCCTTCGCCTGAGGAGAGAGCGAGCGGAGGAGCTCAGCTGCAAGGGCTACCAGCAAGCGCTGGCGCAGCACGGCCTCTTCGAGATCAGCCTTAAAGTGTTCCACTATGAAACTCAGCATGCGCGGGCTGTAGATAAAAAGACCATCCCGAACGTCCTCGAGGTCGACCATTTCCCCCAACCCCACGCGGCATGGCCCCTGAAAGGCAAAGATCACGTCTCCCAAGATCCCAAAGTTGCGATAGGCAAAGTGCGAACAGAGCTGCGTCCCATCATAAGCAAGCTCCTGTTTTAGGTAAAGCTTCTGCATCCCAACTCCCCTCTCTCCTCGAGCTCATCACAGCCATCCCAAGCTTCTCAATATCCCGACCAAACCTGCTTCACCAACGGCGCGCCTGAACCTGCGACAGCTCTCGCATCTGCCGCACATCCTCTCATCCCCCCTGTAGCAGCTCCAGACCAACTCGAAGGGGAGCCCGAGCTCTGCCCCTAACCGGGCGATCTCAGCCTTAGTCAGCTCCTGGGTGTAGCTGATAAGGCGCACCCCTGTTCTCGTCGAGTAGAAAAAGGCGCGGTTGGCAGCTTCCACGAAGTCGGCGCTGTTGTCCGGGAAACTCTTGGCCTCCTCTGCGTTGAATCCTGCCACGATCAGATCGCAACCCAGGCTCTCAGCGTAACACGCCGCAATATTGACAAAAAGCCCGTTGCGGTTGGGCACCCAGACCTGGAGGGCATTCTCCTTTCCCTTCTGAGGATCGTCGAGGTCATCAGGATCTGGTTCAGGGAGAGGCATCTCTTCCGAGACAAGCGCTGTATCGGTAAGGCTCTTCAAGAACGGAAGCTCCAAGGCCTCGAAGGGCACGCCATAATGCTCTGCCAACTTCCTGGCGCTCTCTCTCTCCCTCTCCTCAGCCCGTTGCCCGTAAGAAAAGTTCAGGGCTAGACGCACCTCTCCCTCCCTGACCGCCTTCGCAAGGCAGACAGCTGAGTCGAGCCCCCCTGAGAGAAGCACGATCTGCTTCATGTCGCAGCATCCCTTCCCCTGCTCCCGCGGTAGATCACCGAGCTGCTATCCGATTCCCAGACCTGCACCGCTACGGGGTAAACAGCAGGGGCAACCTCCTTAAGCTTCTTCTCCAATTCCTCAAAGATCAGGCGGGCCAGGTTCTCCGCAGTGGGATTGAGCCCCTTCCCCTCGCCGCCGCAGAAGGGGGGAACATCGTTCAAAAGGGTGTGGTCAAAGCCCCCGGTTATCTCCCGCAGGATGCCTTTGATGTCCAAAAAGTCTATAACCATCCCTCTCTCGTCGACCTCCGTCCCCGCCACAGCCACCTCAACCTTCCAGGTATGCCCGTGAAGACGGCTGCACTTGCCCTCGTAGTTCCTGAGATAGTGAGCAGCGTCAAACGTCGTGTTTACTCGCAGCTCAAAGCACCCCATCCTTTTTTGCTTTCTCCCTCCCAGATTATGGACTTCCCTGTTTCTGCCTCACTACCAACACCGGACATGCAGCGTGCCTAACCACATATTCCGCGACGCTCCCCATCAACAGGTAGGATATGCGGGAATAGCCATGAGAACCGAGCACGATCAGATCGGCATCCTGCTCCTTCGCCCAATCGACAATGGCCTGCCGCGGACTGCCGCAGAGCACCTCACCGCCGACATCCTTCAGGCCGGCGCTCTTGGCCACCTCCAAGGCCTCGCCCACAGCCCGCCTCCCCTCTTCCTCCAAGGTCTCCAAAGCAAGCCGCTGATAGGCGCCGAGGTGGAATGTGAGATGGGCGTTCGCCACATAGATCACCCGCAGAGCCGCTGAGAACTCCTTTGCAAGAGCAACCGCATGCTCCACAGCATGGAGCGCGGGAGGCGAACCGTCCGTGGCGACAACGATCAGCCTGTAGAGCCCCTGCCGTCCTTCCTCTGCCATCGGTTTTCCCCCTTTACAGCAGACAGCCGGATGTATCCATCCGTTTGCTAAAATTATACCCTAAAAAGCCGCAGCCGGCACCTTCATCCGTATCAGGCGGCTGGTCAAAAGAGGTTTTCCTTTTTCTGAAGAGAATTAAAAAACCTAAGCGTTTTTATGGGGGGGAAATCTTATGAAAATCGATGTTCACGTGCACATCCTTTCGCCCGATTTCATCAGGGACATAAAGAAAAACATGGAGCGAGACGCCCACTTCAAGCTGCTCCACGACACACCTAAAGCGAAGTTCGCAACAGCTGAAGACGTCTTGGAGAGCATGGAAAAGACAGGCATCGACAAATCCGTCGTCTTCGGCTTCTCTTGCCTCGACCTGGGGATGGCGAGAGAGGCCAACGACTACATAATCGACGTGGTGAAACGGTATCCCGACCGCTTCATCGGCTTCGCCATCGTGCCGCCCCGAGATCCGGGGATGGAACGAGAGCTCATCCGCTGTCGAGAAGCGGGCCTGAAGGGTGTAGGGGAGATCATCCCGGCAGCTGTCCACACCGACATCTCCGACCAGGATCAGGTAGGGCGCTTCACAGCAGTCTGCAGAGAGCTGAATTTTCCGATCCTTATGCACACCAATGAATTAGTGGGGCACTACTATCCAGGTAAGGGGGAAATGGGGCCAGAACACGCCTACAAGTTTGCCATCAACAATCCGGACAACAAGATCATCTTTGCCCATTGGGGCGGAGGCCTGCCGTTCTACGAACTGATGCCGGAACTCCGGGAGTCGCTGCGCCATGTCTATTACGACAACGCCGCATCTCCGTTTCTCTACCGCCCACAAGTCTACGAAGCCGCACGGTCAGCGGGAGTCCTGGAGAAGGTCATGCTGGGAAGCGACTTCCCGCTCCTGTCCCCAGCGCGCTACTACAAAGAATGGGCAGCCACAGACCTGACCGAAGAAGAAAAAGAGGGGATCTGGGGGAAAAACGCCGCCCGCTTCCTGGGGATCGAATGAGCGCTTAGCCCGTATGCGTTCACCGGCAGGAGGCGCATCAGCCGAGATTGAGCGCTGCCCTCTCTTCCATCAGCTCCAAAAACTTAGCAACAACGCAAGGGTCAAACTGCGTGCCAGCACATCTGATAAGCTCTGCTAAAGCCTCTCTATGCGTCATCGCCTTTCGGTAAGGGCGGTCGCTGACCATGGCCTCATAGGCGTCGCAGACCGAGAGAATACGGCACTCGAGGGGGATCTCCTCGCCCTTCAGCCCCAGAGGATACCCTTCCCCGTTCCACCACTCATGGTGTTTGAGGATCCAATCAGCAATATGCGCGAGTTCTCTGGCTGACTTCGCTATCTGATAGCCGATTTCGCAGTGGCGGCGCATCTCCGCGGCCTCCTGGGGAGTGAGCGGGCCAGGCTTGAAGAGGATGCTGTCGGGAACCCCGATCTTCCCTATGTCGTGGAACATCGCCAGGAGGCGCAGGTCAGTGACTTTGCGCTGTGGCAGGCCGAACGCCTGAGCCAGGGCGATCACCAGCTTCTGCAGCCTCTCGGAGTGTGATTCAGTGCTCAGGTCCCTGGCCTCCAGGGTTTTCAGCAAGACATGGACAACCGAACTGCGAGGGCTGTAACTCTGGTGCAGCTTCTCTCGATACATGTCGCTGTCTGCTTCCTTATAGAGCTGGTTGATATCTGCGTGGGGATCGTCGCTGACGCTGCAGCCAACGGACATGCTCAGATGAATCCGCGGGTTTGTGGAGTTGTATCTTGCAATCGCATCCCGGATGCGCTGTGCAGCGGCCTCCACCGCAACCCTGTCGGTGTTGGGGAGCAAAACGGCAAACTCATCTCCCCCGACGCGCGCCACCACGTCCTCCTTCCGGAAGGAACTCCTCAGCACATCAGCTGCAGCCACCAGCACAGCGTCCCCCGCATCGTGACCAAAAGTATCGTTGATAAACTTAAGCCCGTCGATGTCGCAGACGATCATCCCCACTGGGCGGCGGCGCCCCCGGCTCAGGCGCCGCATCTCCTCCTCAAAATAAGCCCGGTTGTAAAGGCCCGTAAGGGGATCGTGCATGCTGAGGTATCTAAGCCGTTCCTCGATCCTCTTTCGCTCTGTGATGTCGATAAAGTTCTCCAGAACATACACCCTTTCGTCCAGAACCAGAGCGGTGGCGCTCCGGATCACGGCGACTTCCTCACCAGAGGGTGTGAGCAGAACCCCTTCCCAGCGCTCCAATGGTGGGCCGAGATCGAGGAGAGGGCACTTCCCCTCCTCGCTCGGGCAGATAAAGCGATGGCAGATGGAGCCTATCACCCTCTCCTTGGTTCTCCCCAAGAGCTCCGCCCCCGCCCGATTGACATAAGCGATGCGCCTCGTCTCCGCATTGATCAGCAGGATTCCGCTTTGCACAGAATCGAGGATCATCATCAGGCGGTTCTCGCTCTCCTGGAGCGCCTTCTCCTTCTGTTTCAGCTCCGTGATGTTGCGGATGATCACGAAAATCCTGTCTTTTGAAAGCGGCAGGAGCCGCGCCTCATAGTGGTGTTCCTTCCCCCGGATCAGGAGGGAGTACTCGATTCTGCTGATTCCGCCGCTTTCTCTGACGCGCCTGAGCGCTTCATCAAACTTCTCCTTGACGCACTTCAGAGGAATATCCTGGATGCGTTTCCCAACGAAGTCTTCCGACTCCAAGTACAGATCAGTCGCCCTGCCGGCCTTATAATCCAGAATCGTCCCATTGCGGTCGACCCAGAAGAAGACATCAGGGAAAGCCTTGATCAAGGCCTGCATCTCTGCATTCTCTTTCAGCAGCTTCCTTCGATCGAGCCGCAGAGATTCCCACCGCTCTCCCGAGCCTACTCCAAACTCAAAATAAGTCTTGTTGACCATATCGATTAGCTTGCGCCATCTATGGGGGACGGCGACGCCCTTCCCAAAACACGACTCGAGCTGTTGCCTGAGCAAGGGATGCATCTCATCCACGTTTACCCCTCCTCAGAAAGCCGAGACACCCTCTTTTTAGAATTCGACCCAACAACGACAATTCCTGCTTATTTTCCCCATTTTTTCCTATTTTTATTGAAACCCTCTTGCGACAATTCCGACCGCTCAATAAAAACCGACAGCAGAAAACAAAATAAAGAAAGAAAAAACCAAAGATTCGTGATAAAATATTGGCAAAGGAGATAAAGAAAGGAGTTGATAAGCAATATTATGAAAGTTTTGTTGGTATATCCCAAATACCCTGAGAGTTTTTGGAGCTTCAAGCACGCCCTGAAGTTCATCGGCGTGAAAGCCGCCTATCCTCCGCTCGGGCTCCTCACCATCGCCGCCATGCTCCCCCCAGAATGGGAAAAAAGGTTGATCGATCTCAATGTCAGAAAGATCAAAGACGACGACCTGCGCTGGGCCGACATCGTGATGATCAGCGCCATGGCGATCCAGAAGCAGTCAGCGAAAGAGGTCATAGCGAGGTGCAAGGCGCTCGGCGTCAGAACAGTCGCCGGCGGCCCCCTGTTCACGATGGAACCCGACGAATTTCCAGAGGTCGACCACCTTGTCCTCAACGAAGGGGAGAGCACGCTGCCCGCCTTTCTCGAGGATCTTGCAAAGGGGACACCCAAACACATCTACACATCAAGCGAGCGCCCTTCGCTGGATAATACCCCGATCCCGCTCTGGGAACTGATCAGCTTTAAAGACTACGCCACGATGAGCATCCAGTTTTCCAGAGGATGCCCCTATGACTGTGAATTCTGCGACATCACCACGCTCTACGGGCACAAGCCCAGGCTAAAGAGCACACAGCAAGTGGTTCAGGAACTCGATGCGCTCTATTCCCGGGGCTGGCGAGGCGGCGTGTTCATCGTCGACGACAACTTCATCGGAAACAAGGTAAGGCTCAAAAAGAGCATACTGCCAGCGATGATCGAGTGGATGGAGGAGCATCGCCACCCCTTCTGGTTTATCACCGAGGCATCCATCAACATGGCGGACGATGAAGAACTGATGATCTTGATGCAAAAGGCAGGATTCACCTCGGTCTTCATCGGCATCGAGACCCCCAACGAAGAAAGCCTCCAGGAGTGCAACAAGTTCAACAACGTAAAGCGCGACCTCCTCGCCTCTGTCAAAAAAATCCAAAACTTTGGGTTCCAGGTCAGCGGCGGCTTCATAGTCGGCTTCGACAGCGACACCCCCTCGATCTTCGAAAGGCAGATCTCCTTCATCCAGCAGAGCGGCATCGTAACCGCCATGGTCGGCCTTCTCCAGGCGCCTGTGGGGACCAAGCTCTATGAGCGGCTCAAGAGGGAAAAGCGGCTGCTTCAAGGCGCAAGCTTCACTGGAAACAACACCGATCTGGCGATCAACTTCATCCCCAAGATGAACATAAACACGCTGATCGAAGGCTACAAAAAGATCGTCACAACGATCTATGAGCCGAGGCGTTACTACGAGCGGGTGCTGGAGTTCTTCAAAGAATTCAAGCCAGCAAGAAGGAGAAGCATCAGGATGCTGCGCTTCAGCCATATCAAGGCCTTCTTCAAGGCGATGCTCTACCTGGGGTTTTTGGAAAAAGGAAGGAGGCACTACTGGAAGCTCCTGCTCAAAACCCTGCTTCGTTATCCGCGCTTCTTCCCAGAGGCAGTTACCTTCGCCATATACGGCCTCCACTTCAGAAAGGTGTTCAACAAGGTATTCAGCAACCTCAAACCCCAATTCCAGGGCGGAAAGTAGAAAAAAATTCTTGGGGGTAGCAAAAAGAGCAAAAATGGTGGTAAGATCTTTAAAAACAACCGAGAAAGGATCTAGAAATGGCTGGTTTCAACAACGTCACAGAGCTTCCTCACATAGCGAGCCCTAACATCGATGAGGTCTTAGAGGAATTCCTCCTCGAGCAGGAGGAGCAGCTCAGCTTATACACCCTCAGGAGATACGAAAGGATCATCGACTACTTCGCCAGCTGCATGAACGAATATGGTTACCTCTACCTGACCAGAGCAGAGCTGTTGCTCTTCGAGAGATTAAACAGGCTCTCTGACTCCCTGCCGATGGAGTTCTGCCAGGTCTTTGGCCCTGCAAAGATCCCCGAGAATGTCCCAGAATTCCTGGGCTACTATGTCATCCGCAAGGTCCGGTGCGGAAAGCAGAATTCGAAGCTAGCAGGAATAGTCATCAAAAAACTGGGGAGATGGCTCTTCGACAAAGGCTACATCCCGGCTGAGGACATGAGGGAAATGGTCAGGATCGGAGGCGAGGCAGCCCGGCTCCTCCCCGAAGCGCTGGAGCTCACGGAAAGGCTCGCCGCCTATGCCAGCATCCATGCCCCTAAGAGCTGGGTCAACGAAGTTGAGGACCTGTTCGTGGTCACCCGGATCGAAGACGAGAAGGTGTTTCTGTCCGGGATCACCAGCGGAGGAGAGACATACTGCGTGCGCCTCCCCTCAGACATCAGCGAGAAACTGAAGGCAGGATGGCAGATCACCCTCCTCCTCGGCCAAACACACAGAGGGTGGCGGATCATCGAAGTAGGCGAGGTTTATCCCCTATAGCTGGAGCTTCTGCCACTTCCCCCGCCAAAACACATAGGTTACCAAAAGAGCGCGCACCAGCCAGTCAAAGACGGTTATAACCCATATCGCCGGAAGTCCATAAGAGAAAACATGCACGGATAGGTAAAAGAGGGGGATGCGCACCCCCCAGGTGCTGAGGGTGGCGATGAGCATCGGCGTGCGCGTATCCCCTGCCCCTCTAAGAGCACCAGCCAATACGGTGTCCACAGCAATGGTCGGCTGTTCGAAGGCAGCGATGCGCAAGCAGAGAGAGGCGATCTCCGCCACTCTCCTGTCACGGGTGAAGAGGCCGACGATCCATGTGGGAAATAAAAGGAAGATAAGGGCAATCCCGCACATCACAAAAACAGCCAGTTTGGCTGTTTCCCAGCCGTTCTGGCGCGCCTGGCGGGGATTCTTGGCGCCGAGGCTCTGCCCCACAAGCGTCGTAGCGGCAACCGAAAAACCGTATCCCGGCATAAATGAGAGGGATTCCGCTGTGCTGGCCACCTGGTGCGCCGCATACGGCACAGTTCCTAGCCCGGCCAACATATAACTCCCGATGATCCTGCCGATATCCATCAGCCCTTCCTCAATCCCCGCTGGAACGCTCAAGGCGATCAGCTTCGCAGTCAGCGGCCACCCTTCGCTGCCATTGAGCACATCAGCAAAGCGAATCTTGAGCGGGGTCAAGCCTGAACCAAGGATCGCCAGCATCACTAAGCACCCAAAAGCCTGGGCGAGGGAGTTGGCCAAACCCGCTCCCATAACCCCCAGCGCAGGGAAACCAAATTTGCCGAAGATCAGCACATAATCCGCCCCGATGTGGACGACGTTGGTGATGGCAGCCACCAGCATCGGCACCTTCGTCATCCCCGCGCCCCGGAAAATTCCGCTGCTCACGAAAAGCACCATGGAAAAAACAGCGGAAACGCCTGCAGCCTCGATGTAGACCGCTGCCAGCTTGCGCACGGCGGGCTCAAAGGGGAACAGCATGAGCATCTCTTCTGAAAAGAAGCAGGAGAGAATGGTTACTCCAACTCCAACGCCAAAAGCCAGCAACAACGCCCTTCCGGCAACCTCGGCGGCACGCCTCTCATCCCCTGCACCGATCGCTCTGGCTACGAGGGTTGTCGCCCCTGTCGAGAGCGCGGAAAAGATGAACAGAACCGCAAAGTAGATCTGCGCTCCCAGCCCCACAGCAGCCAGCGCCCGAGCCCCCAGCCTCCCTACAAAAGCGACATCCACAAAATCCAGCAGCATGTAAAGCATCATCTCGCAGATGGCTGGCCAGGCGAGGGCAAATATCCTCCGTCTCACGCCACAGATCACCTGCATCCTCTGGGTATTCTTTCCTTGTAATGCACTCCTCTGCCTGCTGCTTTCCTTAATAACTTGCATGTCAACAAGAATACATGTAAAATACCGGTAAAAGGCAGATGAGCAAGCCCTTGCTTTTCAGCCCACACGATTGATTTTACCAAATATCAGCTCAAGGAGTGAAGGAGGATGTACTGGGAGAGAAAAGGAGAGGCAAACACCAAGGCCACCGCTGAGCTGGCCATCAAGCGGGCACGGGAGCTGAACATCCGCCACATAGTCGTGGCCTCTTCCAGCGGAGCTACGGTGGAACACTTCCTCGACAAAGGGCTAGAGATCGTCTGTGTCACCCATCACGTCGGCTTTATGGCCCCTGGGGAGGATGAAATGCCTCCTGAGGTGAGGCAGAGACTCCAGGAGAAAGGAGTCAAGATATTGACAACGACCCACCTCCTCGCCGGAGTCGACAGGGCATTGCGCAACAAGTTCGGAGGAATCTACCCTGCCGAGCTCATCGCCGCAACACTGCGGATGTTTGGACAAGGGGTCAAGGTCTGCGTCGAGATCGCCAGCATGGCGCTGGATGCCGGGCTCATACCCTATGGAGAGGAGATCATCGCCGTCGGAGGCACCGGGACCGGAGCGGACACGGCTGTTGTCATCGTTCCAGAGCACTCCAACAACTTCTTCGGCACAAAGATCAAGGAGATCATCTGTAAGCCGAGAGAGTTTTAGCAGAAAGCAAGCGGCTAGCGCCTGCTCCCCTTTTTTCTCTGAATGCCTGTATGCTTTTCGATGTAGTAATCCTTTTTGATCAGCAGCTCAGAAACGGGCACGATCTTGTATCCTTGCTCCTTGAGGCTCTTCAAGATGATCGGGAGGGCTTGCGGGGTGTACTTAGCGTTGTTGTGGAAGAGGACGATGGCGCCGGGGTGGATGTTTTTTAGCACCCTATCCACCACTGACTCCACCCCAACCTCCTGCCAGTCAAGGGAATCGACGCTCCACTGGATCACCTCATAGCCCAATGACCGGCAGGTCAAAATGACCTGATTGTTGTACTCCCCGAAGGGGGGGCGGAAGAGCCTGGTGCGCCTTCCTGTGAGCTTGTAGATCATCTCCTCGTTCTCAAGGATCTCCTTTTTCAGCTCCTCTGCGGAGAGAGCAGCGCAGTGAGGATGTGTTGTGCTGTGGTTGCCGATCTCGTGGCCGGCAGCAGCGATCTCCTTGACCTTATCCGGGTATTTCTTCACCCAGATGCCCGTGAGAAAGAAGGTCGTCTTGACATCGTGCTCCTTCAAGATCTCCAGGAGGCGATCGGTGTAGTCTGCCCCCCAGGCCGCATCAAACGATATGGCGATCTTCTTCTCCTGGGTTTCCACAGAGTAGATGGGGACTTCCCTGTCAATGGTGTCAAAGACAGCAATAATTCCCGCAGGAACTCCAGAAACAAGGAGGAAAACCAACAGCAGGCAGATGCCAAGCCCTATTCCCCAGCGGTAAAAACACCGCCTTTTAAAAATAACCAGACGCAACCCGACCACCTCCTAACCTTCTAACAACTATTCTATGGCCGGATAGGAGACTTCATTACTGAAAAAAGCCGTGCACTCCTAGCCTTCAAGGGGGTAAAGATGTGTTTGAAAAATGCTACTGCCAGCAGATCGATCCCGACGAATGGCATGAGAGGTTCCAAACCTGGGAGAACCCCCGCTTCTTCTACCGGTTTCCCACCAGGCTCCTCCTGCACAACCCCATCACCTACAACACAGACGTCTCTCTGGGAATGATGGAGGCCAAGAGCAAGGGATACCTCCCCAAGCCCAATCCCCTTTTGCTCCTCAGAAGCGGTATCTTCCGGGGAGAGGTGCTGATCGAGATCTCCCCCCCGAGGGATGGAAACTGGAGCAAATGCCTGCGACTTCAAGGGAGCTTTTATTCCTACATATCAAATGCCCCCTTCACGCGGATGGGGAGCGTGATCGAGGAGATCGCCCGTCATCTCCAAAAAGAGAAAAAAAGAGCAGAGGAGTTCTACCTCTGCCCCCTGACCTGCCCCCTGTGCGCGGGCACCAAGGGTTACAGCACCGCCATACTCGCCCACATCAAATAAAAAATATTCCAGCCAAAACCCTGTTTTTTTAGAGAAAAAAGTGGGCATACTTGCTAACAAAAGTATTGACATCTTGCACCTCTATTAGTATTATTTATCATAGCTATTAGCACTCTACTCAGATGAGTGCTAACAAATAGCTGCTTTCCAGCTGCATATAAAACAAAAAAACTGAGGAGGGATGCTAATGCTCAGGCCGCTGGGTGACCATGTGATCGTTAAGCCCAAATCGGTTGAGGAAAAGACTCAAGGAGGCATCATACTCCCCGACACAGCTAAGGAAAAACCCCAGGAAGGTGAAGTGATCGCGGTAGGCCCAGGCAGACTCCTCGAGAACGGGACGCGCGTACAGCCTGAGGTGAAGGTCGGAGACAAAGTGATCTACGCCAAGTACGGCGGCACAGAAGTCAAGATCGACGACGTCGAGTACATCATCCTGAGAGAGGAAAACATCCTCGCTGTCAGGGAGTAGCTGAGAGCAAGCAAGGCTAAGCCATCAAAATCTTGAAATGAGGAGGTCCGTGGAGTATGGCTGCGAAGCAAATCCTGTTTGACGCTGAGGCTCGCAAAAAGCTCGAAAGAGGAGTCAACATCGTCGCCAACGCTGTGAAGACGACACTTGGGCCGAAGGGCCGCAACGTGGTGCTTGAGAAGAAGTTCGGCTCGCCGACCATCACCAAAGACGGAGTAACCGTCGCCAAAGAGATCGAACTCGAGGATCCCTACGAGAACATGGGAGCACAGCTCTGCAAAGAGGTAGCATCCAAGACCAATGAGGTTGCGGGAGACGGTACGACAACGGCGACTGTGCTCGCCCAGGCAATCGTCAACGAAGGGCTGAAGAACGTCACCGCAGGTGCCAACCCCATCTTCATCAAGAAGGGTATCGATAAGGCCGTTGAGAAGGCCATCGAAGCGCTGAAAAAGCTCAGCATCCCCGTAGAGACCAAGGAATCGATCGCCCATGTGGCAGCGATCGCTGGAAACGATAAGGAGATCGGCGATCTGATCGCCGAGGCAATGGAGAAGGTAGGCAAAGACGGCGTCATCACAGTCGAGGAATCCAAAGGAATCGAAACAACAGTCGAAGTGGTAGAGGGAATGGAGTTCGACCGCGGCTACATTTCCCCCTACTTTGTGAACAACCCTGAGGCTATGGAAGTAGAGCTGGAAGAGCCCTACATCCTCATCCATGAGAAGAAGATCTCGGCTGTTGCCGATCTGGTGCCCTTGCTTGAAAAAGTGGTGCGCACAGGGAAACCGCTCCTGATCATCGCAGAGGATGTCGAGGGCGAAGCGCTGGCAACATTGGTAGTCAACAAACTGCGCGGCGTGCTGCAGTGCGCTGCTGTGAAGGCTCCGGCATTCGGCGACAGGCGCAAGGCGATGCTGGAGGATATCGCCATCCTGACAGGCGGCACCTTCATCTCCGAGGATATGGGCTACAAGCTGGAGAATGTCGACATCTCCATGCTCGGCCGCGCCAAGAGGGTGAAGATCACCAAGGAGAAGACCACGATCATCGAGGGTTACGGCAGCCCAGATGCGGTGAAGGCAAGGGTCAACCAGATCAAGGCGCAGATCGAAGAGACCACTTCCGACTACGACCGTGAGAAGCTGCAGGAGCGCCTTGCCAAGCTGGCCGGCGGTGTCGCTGTGATCAAGGTCGGAGCAGCCACTGAAACCGAGCTCAAGGAGAAGAAGCACCGCATCGAGGATGCCCTCTCGGCAACCCGCGCTGCGGTCGAAGAAGGGATCATCCCCGGCGGCGGCAGCAGCTTAGTGCACATCATACCCGCTCTCGATGAGATCCAGGCCGAAGGCGACGAACTCGTCGGTGTGAAGATCGTGCGCCGTGCGCTCGAGGAACCGCTCCGCCAGATCGCCGAAAACGCCGGTCTGGAAGGCTCTGTGATCGTCGAGAGGGTCAAGAACGAGAAGAATCCGAACATCGGCTTCGATGCTCTCAACGAAGAATTCGTCGACATGATCAAGGCTGGAATCGTCGACCCGCTGAAGGTTACGAGGAGCGCCCTCCAGAACGCAGCAAGCATCGCCTCCATGGTCCTGACAACAGAGGCATTGATCACCGAGATACCGCAGAAGGAGAAGAACAACCCGATGCCGCCAGGCGGCATGATGGACTACTAATAGACGTCAACCATAAAACATCGGCGGCCCCCATGTGGGGTCGCCTTATTTTTGTTTTGCTCACCTCCGCAACAATGAGCGAAACATAGCCGCTATCCAATCCCAATGCAAGACAATGTGGATGACCATCAGGCAGAGGAAAGCCACTGAGAGAAATTTGTGAATGGTCACCCAGGTGGTGCGCGGGAAAATAAACGCCGGCGAGGCAAGAGCCCCTCGGCCGCCGCGGAAGCCGTAGCCGCCACCGCCGGGGAGGATCAGCCAGCGGACGAATCCGGAAACTGCCAACCCCAAAGCTGACAGAAAAAGAAGCAGATCCAGCCAGAAGTTGACCTCGGCCTTGCGCATCTCTTTCTCCTTTCTCATTTTTGCATTTACCCTATGCACAGGATCCCAGCAACGTCGCAACAACCATTCCGTTGCAGCGATCCCGCCTTTGCCTTCTTAAAAAATAATGGGAGCTGCTGGCATCAATGTTACCATATTCCTACGCCTGTTCCCAGTCATCTCAATGAAAATTTTTAACCGATCGCGATCGATATGCCAGGCAAGGAACCCGGCAGAGTTTCTCCCGAAGCGCCTAGTGTTCGGCGAGAGAAAGCCCATAAGGAAATCGCTCATATTTTTTTCGCTGTGTGGCAAGCTAAAAATGGGGTGATGAACAGTGCCTGAGAAAACACCGAAGAAGAAGGCCAAAAAGAAGGCCAGTCCCCACGAGCAGCTGAAGTGGGAGACCGCACGGGAGCTCGGCCTGGACGATGACCTTGCCAGGGCCGGGGACGAGCTCACCGTGAGGGAAGCTGGCAAGATCGGCGGGCAGATGGTCAAAAAGCTCATCAAAGCAGGAGAAGAAGCCCTCTCCCGCCAGGAAGACCAGAATCAGCCTTAACAAAACCAGCCTTAACAGAAAGGGATCTCGTAGGTTCCCTTTCTTTTTTTTCTTTTTCTGAAGGAATTTCTCTCAACCTGTCGAAAGAATTATCATAGAGGAACAACCAAAAACACTTGATGTGGTTCTCCGAGTCAGCCGGCCTGTAGCGCATCGGGAAATGTGCCATGGCGGTTGACCGTCAGGGTGTGCCTGGAAACGGGCGCGCCTCCCAGTGCGGAAAGGGGAGCCAGGCGACCAAGAGCATCAGGCCGGGCTTGCACCTCCGCAGCCCGGTTGCCTTTTTGTGTGGCACCCCCCGCACTCCTGAGAACCGCCTGCCCAAAGGGGGGTGAGAGAGGAAATCGAGCTGGTGTAAATTTGATCCTGAGACCCAGGAAAAAATTAAAATCCAAAAAAGAAAAAGGGTTGATAGAATTGCTCGCGCAAAAAGCTATCAAAAAGCCGATCCTGATCTTGGTGAGCATCCTTCTCCTCGGAGTGCTCGCCCTCTCGGGCTGCGCCACCCAGAAAAAAGAAAGCACGACACAGCCGAAAACGCCCAAGAACAGGGACGTGATCCTGGCCACGACGACCAGCACCGTGGACACCGGCTTGCTGGATGTGCTGATCCCGAAGTTTGAGGAAAAAACCGGCTACAAGGTCAAGGTCATCCCCGCAGGCTCCGGCCAGGCCCTGGCGATGGGAGAAAAAGGGGAAGCAGATGTGCTTCTCGTCCACTCCCCCAAGAAAGAGCTGCCTCTGGTGCAGAGCGGGGTGGCCATCAACCGCAGGCTGGTGATGCACAACGACTTCGTGATCGTGGGCCCTCCCGACGACCCAGCGGGGATCAAGGGGCTGAAGTCGAGCGCAGAGGCCTTCAAGCGGATCGCCGAGAAACAAGCGCTGTTTATATCGCGCGGCGACAACTCCGGAACCCACACCAAGGAGCTCGACATCTGGAAACAGGCGGGGATCACCCCTAAGGGCGCCTGGTACCAGGAGTCCGGCCAGGGGATGGGCCAGACCCTCCTGATGGCCTCCGAGAAAAAGGCTTATACACTTTCAGATAGAGGCACCTTCCTTGCCCAGCAGAAGAACATCAAGCTGGCGATCCTGGTAGAGGGGGACAAGTCGCTGCTCAACATCTACCATGTCATGCAGGTAAACCCGCAGAAGTTCCCGAAAGTCAATGCAGAAGGGGCCAAGGCCTTCGTCGACTTCATGGTCTCTCCGGAAACCCAGAAGCTCATCGCCGAATTCGGGAAGGATAAATACGGACAGAGCCTGTTCATCCCCGACGCTGGCAAAAGCGAGGATGAGATAGGAAAATAACTCAGCTCTCAAGGGTGATATAGAATTGGGCATAATCGCCACAGGTCTTGCTGAAGCCTTAAAAATGCTCGTTACGGGAAACAGAGAGGTATTGGAAATCACCTGGCGCACCCTCCAGGTCTCAGGGACAGCTACGCTGATCAGCGTGCTGATAGGCATCCCGGTCGGGACCTTCCTGGCGCTGAAGGGCTTCTTCGGCCGCAACCTGGTGATCAGCGTGGTCAACCTGGGGATGGGGCTCCCCCCTGTGGTTGTGGGGCTGGTGACCTGGCTCTGCCTGATGCGCTACGGCCCCCTCGGCTTTCTCGGTCTTCTCTACACACCGACGGCGATGGTCATCGCCCAGGCGATCATCGCTTCCCCGATAGTGGCCGGGTTCACCATCGCAGCCATCCAGTCGATCGATCCCAAGATGCGGCTGCAGATCCTCGCCTTAGGTGCGAACAGGCTGCAGTTTCTGCTGCTCCTGCTGCGGGAGGCCAGGCTCGGCCTCCTGGCAGCGGTGATCGCCGGTTTCGGCGGAGTGATATCGGAGGTCGGCGCGTCGATCATGGTCGGCGGAAACATCAAGGGTTACACAAGAGTGCTCACGACAGCCATCGCCCTGGAGGTCTCCAAGGGGGAATTCGAGCTGGCAACAGCCCTGAGCATCATCCTGCTCCTTCTCACCTTCGTGATCACCGCGGCCCTCACCTCGATCCAGCAGCACAGGAGGCAGCCCCAATGATGAGCGGACATACAGACGCCCTGACGGCAGAGGAACTCCTCCTCGTCAGGGATCACAAGCGGATCTTTTACGTCGAACAATTCGCTCTGCGAGAAGGAGAAGTGGTCGCACTTGTTGGCCCCAACGGGGCGGGCAAAACCAGCCTCCTTTTGACACTCGCCCTCCTGCAGAAGCCGACAGGGGGGAGGATCCACTTCAACGGAACCCCTGTAAACGGGCGCAACATCCTACAGCTGCGGCGCCAGATGGCCGTGGTCTTTCAGGAGCCGCTACTGATGGATACGACCGTGCTGGGAAACGTGATGACAGGGCTGCGCATCAGGGGCGTCCCGAAAGACGAGGCCCGGAGGAGGGCCGAAGAGTGGCTGGAGAGGCTGGGGATCTCCCATCTGGCAAAGCGCTCTGCCCTTAGGCTTTCAGGCGGGGAGGCTCAGCGCGTAAGCCTCGCCCGGGCGTTTGCCCTAGAGCCGAGGATCCTCTTTATGGACGAGCCCTTCTCGTCCCTCGACTACCCGACCCGCACCGCCCTGCTGGAGGAGCTCGGCACGATCCTCAAAGAGACGAAGATCACCACGCTCTTCGTCACCCACGACTACACCGAGATCCCCTTCCTCGCCCAGAGGGTTGCCGTAATGCTGGACGGGCGCCTGATCAAAACCGGGGGCATCTCGGAGGTGCTGGGAACGGAAGCGATCCCCAAGAGGATCAAAGCGCCATGGGAAGAGGATGACAGGAAGACCTCAGATTTGCCGTAAAACGCCCGCAGCCGCGGGCGCCTCTTTTTTCAGCATCCTGTTTTTCCATTCTTTTCTGGCCGAAACAAAAGCGCTTTTTTTAAAAAAGGATATTTTCTCTGATACAGAGAATAACATAAGTGAAAGGAGCAAGAGAGATGCTGAGAGAACGCCCACAGGCGCCAATGCTGAAAGGCAGGAGGACCTACATCCTCCCTTTCTTCATAATTGTGACTCTGATGATGCTCATCCCGCATCCCTCCATCGCCGGCCCCGGAACCGCGCCCGTCTGCCTCGCCCGCTACAGCGGGCCTGTCGTCCCCATCACCGCCCGCTACTGCGAACGGGCTATCCGCTATGCCGAGGAGATCGGGGCGACCGCCTGCATCATCGAGCTCAACACACCTGGCGGCCTCTACACCACCACCCAGGAGCTTGTGACAGCCATCATCAACGCCAAGGTGCCGGTTGTCGTCTACGTCGGCCCCGCCGGAGGATGGGCAGGCTCTGCGGGGACATTCATCACGATGGCAGCGCATGTGGCGGCGATGGCGCCAGGTAGCAGGATCGGGGCAGCGCATCCTGTGGGGATCGGGCCATCCGAAGAAGAGCAGAGCATCCCCAGCGAGAAGATCACCGAGGATGCCGCAGCCTGGATCCGCTCCATCGCCCAGATGCGCGGGCGCAACGCCCAAGCCGCAGAGCTTGCGGTGCGCCAGAGCAGGTCCTACTCCGATGAGGAGGCCTTTAGGCTTAAGCTGATCGACCTCAGAGCGCGCGACTTAAGCGACCTCCTCGCAAAACTGGACGGGAGAACCGTGGTGCTGAGCGGAGGCACGAGGGTGACCCTGAGAACGCGCGGCGCGACAGCGGTGGAGGTCCCCATGAAATCTTGGGAAAGGCTGCTCCTAGCTCTCAGCAACCCCGACCTCGCCTACATCCTGATGACCATCGGGATGGCAGGTCTGATGGTGGAGATCTACCACCCAGGCCTGATCTTCCCCGGAGTCGTCGGCGGGATCTCTCTTCTGTTGGGGCTTTACTCACTCGGCACCCTCGATGCTTATTGGGGGGGCCTCCTGCTGATCATCCTGGCTTTCGCCCTCTTCATCGCCGAGGCGTTTGTCCCCAGCCACGGTGCCCTTGGCGCCGGCGGGATCGTCTCGTTCGTGATCGGCTCCCTGATCCTCTTCAGCAACGGCCCTCCGGGAATGGGGGTGAGCATCTCGCTGATCATCGCCACAGCAGCCATCTTAACTGCGCTGCTCGCCCTCCTGGTCACAGCTGTGGTGCGCGGGCAGCGGCGGACTGTGGTCACGGGAAGCGAAGCCTTGATCGGCAGCACAGCGGTTGCCAGGACCGACCTCAACCCAACAGGGACAGTCTTCGTGGCAGGCGAGATCTGGAATGCCTTGTCTGAATCCGGCCATATTCAAGCAGGCGAAGAGGTGGTGATCACCGGCATCGAAGGGTTGCGGCTCAGAGTTCAAAGGAAATCCTAGCATCGGATAAAATCGGAGGTGTTATTGAAGATGTCTCTTTTTCCGCTCGTGATCCTCTTGTTGATCCTCTTGGCAGCATCGATTCGCATCGTCCAGGAATACGAGCGCGGCGTGATCTTCCGCCTCGGCCGCTGCGTAGGCGCCAGGGGGCCTGGTATCATCTTCCTGATCCCGGGCATAGAGAGGATGCAGAAGGTTGACCTGCGGGTGATCACCATGGACGTCCCCACCCAAGAGGTGATCACCAAGGACAACGTCACTGTCAAGGTGAACGCCGTAGTCTATTTCAGGGTGATCAACCCCGTAGACGCAGTGAACAAGGTGCTCGATTTCGTCAAGGCCACATCCCAGCTCTCCCAGACGACCCTT
>JBNATO010000006.1:0-20831 GCA_049701555.1 Thermacetogeniaceae bacterium
GATGCTGGTTCAGCTGTAGAGCTCTGCAAGAAGCTGGTAGGCGCCGCTTGAGTCGCAGGCTTAAAAACTTCGGGAATGAGGGTGGCTGGGTAAATGGAGAGGAAAGAGGACATTATCTTCGTTGAGTCGTCTATCGATTTATCCCTTGTTGGGCAAGTTATTCAGCTGGTTGGAGATATACCCTTTTTTAAAGAGAAGAGCGTGCGGGTCAAGAGGATCAGCAAATTGCCGTATGGATTGACCAATTTCAATTTCAAGGTGACTGTCGACGGGGAAAACTATGCTGTGAGAATAGCAGCCCCGGGAAGTTGGGAGTATATAGATCGGGTTGCAGAAAAGCACAACGCCACGTTGATGGCGGAGATCGGCGTCAGCCCAAAGGTCTATTATTACAACGAAAAAAGAGGAGACCAGGTTTGCGAGTACATCGATGGCAAGACTCTGCATATCGAAGACTTCCGCGACCCGGAGATTGCCAGGATGGCTGCGGCGCTGTTCCGCAAGTACCATAACTGCGGGAAAGAGTTCGTAGGGGAGTTCAACCCGTTCAAGGTGAAGGATGATTATCTCAAGATCGTAAAGGCGAAAAATGTGAAAGTATACGATGAACACGATCAGATTTGGGATAAAGCGGCTGAGATCGAGGAGACATTCAAGATCAATCCTCCGAGATGCGTTCCCTGCCACAACGACCCCCTTGCAGAGAACTGGCTGCTGGACCAGCGCGGCATGTGGCTGATCGACTGGGAATACGGCGGGATGAATGACCCGATGTTCGATGTCGGCGACTTCATCTCTGAGGTGGAGCTCCCTCCCGAGTCGGAAAGGGCCTTCCTTGAGGAATATTTTGAAGGAAAGATCACGTGGGAGGACTACGGGAGAGTCGTTTTGCAGAAGTACATGTGCAATGCTCTTTGGGAGCTGTGGTCGCTGGTGCAGATAGCCAACGATAAGCCGTTTAAAGAGTATTGGGAGTTCGGTCTGTCGAAGGTCAAGAAGGCGATGCGGCTTATGAACTCTCCGGTGTTTGAAAAGTGTATGCAGGCTGTCCGCGAAGGCCGGAAGGAGCCTATCGAGCTCACCGATGAAATCCTGGTCAGCTTGAGCGTAGTGCCTGTTTGAGGAAGGGAAGCAATAAAGGGGCAAGAGAGCGAACAGATGGATGAGGTGCGTGAGTTAGTGAGAGAGAGCAAGATCGAAAAAGAGGGGGTGTGATTGAGGTTGAAGAAGGTGAAGCTGTTCAGGCGAGGGCCTCGTGCGGGTTCGCTCCGCATGGAGGGTGTAGGGTTACGGATGTTTACGGAAGACGAGCTATGGGACATTCACTATGCGACGCTGGATCTGTTGTGGAACGTAGGGGTCAAGATAGAGAGCGAGCAAGCTCGGCAGATATACGCTGACAATGGGTGTGTAGTGGACGAAGAGACGCAGATAGTGAGGATACCGCCGCACCTAGTGGAGGAGGCGCTGGTATCGGCTCCGAAGACGTTTCGGGCTTGTGGTAGGAATCCGGAGAACGACTGGGTATGCGACAGCAACCGTACGGGTTTTGTGAACTTTGGGGAAGCTGTGCAGATGATCGATCCTGTGACGCGGGAGATAAGGAAGCCGAGCCAGAAGGACTTAGACGATGTAGTGAGGGTATGCGAGTATCTAGATCAGATCGTGGTATTTGAGAGGCCGCTGGTTCCTGCAGAGGTAGACCCGGATGTAGGGCAGGTATACGTAGCGGAGTCGTTTTTCCGGAACTGCACGAAGCATGCGTACATAGGGATGAACCGGCCGGAGAACATGAGGGCAGCGGCGAAGATGGGTTATGTAGTAGCTGGGGGAGAGGACAAGTTCCGGGCGCGGCCGTTGTTTTCGCAGAGCACGGATCCGGTGAGTCCGTTGGTATTTCCCAAGGGAGCGGTAGACACGCTGCTTGAGGCGATCAAGTGGGGAGTGCCTGCCAAGATCAACCCGTTGGGGATGCCTGGTGGGACGACGTGTGCGAATCTAGCTGGGACGATGGTGACGGAGAATGCTGAGAAGCTGAGCATGTTTGTGCTGGGGCAGTTAGTGAAGAAAGGGTACCCGATGGTGTATGGTTCATCGACGTCGGCGATGGACATGAGGTCTGGCTTGGCGGCGATGGGGGCGCCTGAGCTGGCGTTATTTGCTGCGGCGACGGCGCAGATGGCACAATTTTACAAGCTGCCGAGCTGGGTAGGTGGCGGATAGACTGACAGCAAGGTACCTGATGCCCAGGCGGCTTTCGAGTTCTGCCTTACTGCCATGTTGCCAGCGTTAGCAGGTGCTAACATGATCTATGGCATAGGGCTGCTCGAGGGAGGGCTGACCTGGGACTATGCGATGGCAGTGATGGAGAACGAGATGGCGCGGATGATTCTGCACTGTGTGCGAGGGATTCCTGTGGATGACGAGCGGATAGCGTTTGAGGTGCTCTCCGAGGTAGGGCCCGGAGGGGAGTACATCAGCCATCCGCACACGTTCAAGCACTTCAGGGAGCTCTCGCAGGCGCAGCTGCTTGACAGGGGCAGCCGTGAGTCGTGGAAGGCAGCTGGATGCAAGGACTTAACGGAGAGGGCGTACGAGAAGGCGCTGGAGATTCTGGAGACATTCAAGCCTGAGCCGCTGCCGGAGGATGTGCAGCGTGAGCTGAAGCGGATATTAGCTGAGGCAGAGGAAGAGACGCGGGAGATCAAGGAGCGCGAGAAGAGGGAGAAGAGGAAGTGAGGCATCTGAGGGGGGGGTGGAGGGAGTGCTCCTTCCCCCCTCCTTGTCATTACGAAGGAGATGACCAAAAAATCAGCGGGATAATTTTGGGGAGGTAGGTTTAGGTGGCCACATTTCAGGATTTAGCGAATAGCGTAATCGAGGGGAATGTAGAGCGGGTGAAGGAGCTGACGCAGGCGCTGCTCGATAGCGGAGCGGATCCTGTGGAGATCATCAACCAAGGATTGGTTGCAGGGATGGATGTAGTAGGAGTGCGGTTCAAGGCTGGTGAGATGTTTGTGCCTGAGGTGCTGATGTGCGCCAGGGCGATGGGCGAAGGGATGGCGTTGCTCAAGCCGCGGCTTGCTGGCAAGGACGTGAAGACGCTGGGGACGTTTGTGATTGGGACAGTGAAGAGCGACCTGCACGATATTGGGAAGAACCTGGTGGCGATGATGGTAGAGGGAGCGGGGTTCAAGGTAATCAATTTAGGGATAGACGTAGCGCCTGAGGCGTTTGTGAAGGCGGTGGAGGAGCACAAGCCGGACATAGTAGGGATGTCTGCGTTGTTGACGACGACGCTGCCGTTTATGAAGGAGACGATCGAGGCGTTGAAGGAGGCAGGGTTGCGGGATTCGGTGAAGGTAGTGGTAGGCGGGGCGCCGGTTACTGAGGAGTATGCGAAGCAGATCGGTGCTGATGGTTATGCGCCTGATGCTGGTTCAGCTGTAGAGCTCTGCAAGAAGCTGGTAGGCGCCGCTTGAGTCGATTGAGCTAATAGGGCCTCTCCGAAAGGAGAGGCTTCTGTTTTGCCTGTATGGTTACTCACAGTGTTTCCCATGCGATAAGCCGTTGTGCGAGTACATATTGTCTTCGAAGACCACATCCTCGGATATCCAGCGCATCAGCAGGGGATTGACCGCTGAAATGGTGGCGGCTGTGGCCAAAATAATGAGCAATCTCGATTTGATCTTGGGAGCGTCAAAGATCCGCAGGATCGCTCACTGCAACACCACGATCGGGCTTCCGGGCACGCTGGCGTCGAGGCTGCAGCCCAATCATCCCACAGATTCCGTCGAAGGGATCCTGGCGAGCGTGCGCGAGGGATTGTCTTATGGAGTCGGCGACGCTGTCATAGGGATCAACCCTGTTGAGGACAACGTAGCTTCCACTGCGCGACTCCTTCAGGCTTTGTACGACTTCGTCATGGAGTGGAACATACCAACGCAGATATGCGTCCTCTCGCACATAACCACACAGATGGAAGCTCTCCGGAAAGGCGCCCCGGTTCACTGTCTCTTCCAGTCTATAGCCGGAACAGAAGCCGCCAACAAGGCTTTCGGTGTATCAAAGGCGATACTCGATGAGGCCTATGAGATGGGTTTGAAAGAGGGGCGAGCCACAGGGCCTAATATCATGTACTTCGAGACAGGTCAGGGCTCGGAGCTCTCCTCAGAGGCGCACGAAGGGGCCGATCAGGTGACATTAGAGGCGCGCTGCTACGGCTTTGCCAGGCATTACAAGCCGTTTTTGGTGAATACCGTAGTCGGGTTTATTGGGCCTGAATACCTCTATGACAGCCGCCAGGTCATCAGAGCTGGTCTTGAAGACCACTTCATGGGCAAGCTGATGGGCGTACCGATGGGCTGCGACGCCTGCTATACAAACCACATGAAGGCTGACCAGAATGACATCGAGAATCTGGCTGCCTTGCTCACTGCTGCGGGATGCAACTACTTTATGGGGATCCCCATGGGCGACGATGTTATGCTGAATTACCAGTGCACGAGCTACCATGATGTGGCTGCCTTAAGGGAGCTCTTCCGCCTGCGGCCGCTGCCGGAGTTCGAGGCTTGGCTCGAATCCATGGGGATTATGGAAAACGGGAAGCTCACGGAGCGCGCCGGGGATGCCACCATCTTCGGAAAAAGCCGTCACTGGGGAGGTAAACAACGATGTCTTTAGAAGACAATATCCGGATGATCGTGGAGCAGGTTTTAAAGGAGATGAGCAGTTCGAAAAGCAAGGCCGAAGATTACAAGCAGGCCGTTGAGCAGGCATCGAAGGAGCCCGCTTCTTCTTGCGATGAAGATGCTCCTCTCAGCGACTTGGCAGAGATAGATATACAGAAGCAGCTGCTGGTACCTAACCCCAAAAACAGGGAGTTTTACATGAGGATGAAGGAGGCCACGCCGGCGCGGATCGGCGTCTGGCGCTGCGGCACGAGGCCTCTGACGGAGACGCTGCTGCGCTTCCGGGCGGATCACGCCATAGCCCAGGATGCCGTCATGGGCGAGGTCTCGAGCGACTTTGCGGAGAGGTACGGCATGGTCTTCACCAAGACGAAGTGCCGGGATAAAGACGAGTTTTTGACACGGCCGGATCTGGGGCGCAGGCTCGACGAGGAGTCGCTGGAGACGATCCGCAAGAAGTGCGAGAAGGGGGCGCAGGTGCAGATCATCGTGGCAGATGGGCTTTCCAGCAAAGCCGTTGAGGCCAACGTCCCCGACCTCTTGCCGGCCCTTAAGCAAGGATTGGAGAGGCTCGGCGTAAAGAAGATAGGGACGCCGATATTTGTCAAGTATGGAAGGGTTGCTGTCATGGATGTCATCGGCGAGGAGCTGAAGCCGGAGTGCGCCGTCGTCCTCATCGGGGAGAGGCCAGGCCTTGGCACGGCTGAGAGCCTGAGCGCCTACATGGGATACAATCCGAGGATCGGCATGTTGGAGAGCGAGCGCATGGTTGTGAGCAACATCCACAGAAGAGGGGGCGTTCCTCCGGCGGAGGCCGGAGCGCACCTGGCGACGCTCATAAAGAAGATTCTGGATGCCAAGGCGTCGGGAGTCAATTTAAAGCTGTAGTCGCAAATTCTAAAAGCCCAGGCTTTCGTGCCTGGGCTTTTTCCCAGGGAGAAGAAACCGCTGTTCTGCGCCGATAATACCGGTTAAAATAAGAGTGAGGGCTGTGGACTTCTTCGATTATTTCAGAGGGGGAGCTCTGACAGTGACTCCTGAGGTTAGGGTGCCGTTTTATGAGGAAAACAGGGGTAAGATGATCTGGCGCTATTTTATTGAGAAAGGAGTTCTTATCGAGGATAGGGTTCGTCCTGTTATTGCAAGATCCTGGCAGAGATCGACGAGGATTGACCCATTTCGCAACCAGAGGATAGTGTTGCCGAAGCAGCAGCTGGATCTGCGCCGCAGGCAGTATCAAAGGCTTATTTCCGTTGCCAGGCCGGTGATGGAGGAACTGCACGCCCTTGATGAGAAGTGCTATGTCTTGTTGTCTGACGGCGAGGGCTATATAATCGAAAGGGTTTGCAGCTCCGATTGTCCTATCCCCTTGGGCGCTAAGTGCAGAGAAGAAGATATAGGCACGAACGCCATCGGCACGGCTCTGATCGAAAAGGGGCCTGTGGAAATAAGAGGTTATGAGCACTACGTGCCGAGGCTCCACAGCTATCACTGCGCTGCAGTGCCTATATGCGATACGAAAGGCAATGTAATCGGCGTGATCGATGTCACTCGAAGCCAGGGCGATCTGCCTGCGGGAATTCTTCAGCTGCTGAAGTTTGCAGGAAAATTGATCGAGTACCAGCTGGACTCGGGGCATAAGTGTTGCAGCAATGGGTTGCCGAAGTGCCTTGAGACATCGATAGATCTCTTGGATAAGTGCGCGCTCGTTGTTGATTCGGAAGATAGGGTTGCTTATGCGAACAAAGTGCTCTGCGATATGCTGAAAGTAGAAAACCAAAAGATCATAGGGCTGCCCTGCTCGGATCTCCTGAAATTTAGGGAAGGCGCGGAAAAACAGACCATCTTTAAGTTCCCCGGGCTGCCGTTGATGGAAAAGAGGGGTTCAGGTGAGGCAGCAGTAGGCAAGCTCTTGGACAGAAAAGAGTTCGGGGGCTGCGGATGGACAGGGTCTATACTGTTGCTTGAGTTACAAGGCGATACCTCGCTTCCGTCGGCAGCAGATGGCTCTCCATACAGCTTCTATGAGATCATAGGGCAGGCGGATTGTTGGAGAGATATCATTTGGAGGGCAAAGAAGGCCGCCCAGGTCACCTCGAATGTGCTGATCGAGGGGGAGAGCGGAACCGGCAAGGAGCTCCTCGCAAGAGCCATTCATTATGAGAGCGGGAGGAAGGGGCCGTTTGTTGCGGTGAATTGCGGGGCGATCCCCAAGGAGTTGATCGAGAGCGAGCTGTTCGGTTACGAGGAAGGGGCTTTTACAGGGGCCAAAAGAGGTGGGAAAATAGGGAAGTTTGAGGCTGCGGATGGTGGCACGATTTTCCTCGACGAAATAGGCGAAATGCCCCTGGAAATGCAGGTGCACCTGCTCAGGGTCCTTCAGGAGAAGAAGGTGACTCGGCTTGGCGGGAGCGAGGCGAAGCCTGTCGATGTGCGCATTATCGCTGCCACAAACCGCGATCTGCGCAAGGAGGTCGAAGCCGGGAGGTTCAGGGAAGACCTCTATTTCCGTCTGAACGTGATCAACATCAAACTTCCCCCTTTGAGAGAGAGGAAGGAAGACATTCCTCTGCTTATAGAGCATTTTGTTCAGAAGTTTAGCCGCCAGTTTAATAAGAAAATCGCATCTGTTGACAGGGAAGCGCTGGAGATTCTCAAGAGCTATGATTGGCCTGGCAATGCGAGGGAATTGTGCAATGTGATCGAGAACGCGGTTGTTTTTACAGAAGGAGAGGTTATACTGCCGGATGTCATACCGCCTTATATCAGGGAGCACAAAGCGCTTCGTGGCTTTAGAGGAGGAAGCCTCAAGGAGTTGGAGGAGAAGGTGATTTTGGAGACGCTTAAGGCTAACAACGGGAATATTTCCAAGACAGCAAAAGCCTTGGGAGTGGCCCGCAACACGATCTACAGGAAGATAAACAAGCATCGGCTCAATTAAAAAAGAAAGCGCCTGATTAACTTCAGGCGCTTTACTTTTGCATTTTTTATTCTTTATTCTTAAAGGGTGCTCCGAAAGACTGCGTCACAGGGCTCATTTTCGTTCTGTCGACTTCCACGTTGATGATAGCCGGCTTCCCGGATTCCACTCCTTTTCTGATGGCTGGTATGATGTCCTCGGGCTTGGTCACCAGTTCGCCATAGCCATCCCACATGGCGGCCATTTTATCATAGCGGCGCAGGTATGCCAGTTCAGTGGCGATATGCCCTTTTTTGACCTCTTCTGGGTGGATAAATGTTTCTGCGAGCTTGATCATCCCCCACGACGAGTCGTTGGAGATCACGCAGACGACAGGGACTCCAAACCTCAGGTAGGTGTCGAACTCCATCGGATAGAAGCCAAAGCTGCCGTCTCCTGTGTAATAGAGCACAGGTTTGCCGTTCGCTGCCCATGCTCCCAAGGTAAACCCTGCGCCTGTGCCTATAGTCCCGAGCGGCCCGTAGTTGAGGATCTGGCCAGGCCGCCGCGCCGTGACGGCTGTCTTGATCCACTGGGCTGCGTCGCCGCCATCGCATACGACTGTCCAGTCCCTGCCTTCTGTGTTCAGGAATTTCGCCACTTCGTAGGCTAAGCGGCCGGGATGTGTGGGAACTGCGTCGGAAGTGAAGCCTTCCATCCACGGTTTAGCGGCTGCTTCTGCCATCTCTTTCGCTTTATTGACCCATGTCAGGTCCTCTCTCTTGGGAACCCTGTCTTTGACTGCTTCCAGGAGTTGCTTGGCAACAGGCCCTGCTCCTCCGACGATGCCTACCTCTGCCGGGGCGTTGTACCCGATCATCGTCACGTCAGGATGCACCTGGATCAGCTTGGCTTCTTTGTTGAAGAGCGGAGGCCGTGCCTTACCCACCCGGTAGTTGTTTTCCACGCAGAGCATGAGGACGACATCGGCTGCTGGCAGAGCTGCTGTGCCGAGCTTGAAGAGCGGGTTTGTTTCTTCATCGGCGAAGAGGCCGCGGCACATGGTCTGGACAGAGACGGGCATCTTCAGGTAATCTGCCAGCTCAGCGATCGCCTCGCCATACTTTGCGCTGAACCTGGCTGTGTCCCCGATCACCATGACGGGCCTCTCGGCTGAGGCCAGGAGGTCCGCTGCTTTCTCTATCAGCTCCGGCTCTCCGAAGGGAAGCGCCTCTGTCCGGTACTTTTCAGGGAAATAGACGCTTTCCTCTTCTACGAAGTTGGTGACAAGGACATCCATCGGACACTCCAGGTAGACCGGCCCCGGTGTGGCGTCGAGGGCGTGTCGGAAGGCCATCGAGACGTATTCGGGTATGCGCTCGGTGAGTACACCTTGCGCGCCCATTTGGTTGCTGTAGCCATCATTTCCAGCGTGTTCAGGTCCTGGAGCGGCCCTGTGTCGTTTTCACGCACGTTGGATGCCCCTCCGATGTGGATCACCGGAACCCCTTGAAGCTTGGCTTCAGCCATCGCCGTGAGCGTGTCGGTGACGCCTGGCCCTGCTGTGGTGACGATCACTCCAGGCTTACCCGTGACGCGGGCATAGGCGTCGGCGGCGTAGGCGCCCGCGCATTCGTGCCGCACGTCGATCACTTTGATCCCTTCTTCCCGGCAGCCATAGAAGATCGGCATGATATGGCCGCCGGCTAGGCAGAAGATGCACTCCACTCCTTCCTTTTTGAGGGCCTTTGCCAGAAGCCTTCCACCGTCTACCTTAGCCATTTTTGTACCTCCTTCTTTTGCTTTTAATTTTTTAAAGCCAAGGCGCTCACAATAGACCTTATCCGCCGGCAAAGGGGACGACAAACCAGATCTCCTTTAGTCCGCTGATGTTCGTATCGATATCGTCCAGCCTTTTGCCTGCTGCGTCTCCTACCCTGACGAGCTTGTGGTTGAGGAGCCCCTCGGCGCTCCTATACTCTTGGCTGATCTCCTTTGTGTATTTGGCGAGGATCTTCTTTTCCAGATCGCCGAGGGTTTCCTCCGGCTCTACTTCGAACTCCTCATCAAAGAAGTCTCCTCTTATCAGCCCGCAGAAATGCACCCTAATCTTGGGCATAGAGATCACCGATGACGAAGTCCAATCCCAGCTGGCGCAGCTTTTCCTTTGATGGCTTTCCGTCTTCTTCCCAGCCGCGCAGATGGTAGTATTCCTTCAGCTGGTCGTCAAGATTGGGCACATATCCTTCGTTCGGGCCACCTTCTGTCGAAGTCAAGATTCTCTTGGGGAGCGTGTCATCTTTTCGGGTGATCCCTAAGCGGTTGTTGAAGGCTCTCTGGAGGTTAAAGATCCTCTCTCCTGTTTTCAAGATCGTCTGGGCATCGTAATCGATCCCGGTAGCTACTGCGAGCGCCTTGGCCAGATCGCTTGGGCCTACACCGTAGGTGATGAAATAGCAGACTATGGATGACTGCACGACGCTGTCGTAATCCTGGACGATCTTCGCCAGGAAGCCTTTTCCTGTCAAGGCATGAGCATCCTGCGGTTTATTTAAGCCTGCTTCCGGCATCGTGCCTCTGCCGTCATAGCCGCCGACATAGCCGTGCAGGTGACACGCCCCTCGCGGCGATGTGGCGTATGTGGCAGCGTAGCCGAAGAATGCCCTGGGGTCGTGCATCGGCAGCTCTAAGCCCTTGACGTGAATGGCGAACTCATCGGCGCCTCTCCCTAAGGCTTCGGCAGCTCTGCGGACACCTTGTCCGAGCAAGGCTCCGATGCCCTCCTGAGCGGCTATCTTCTTGACAAGAGCCACGATGGCCTCTGCATTGCCCCATGTCAGCTCGATGCCGTCCGTGTCCTTTGTGGTGATGATTCCCTTTTCGAAGGCTTCCATTGCGAAGGCGATGGCCGCTCCGGTGGAGATGCTGTCGAGGCCGTACTCGTTGCAGAGCATGTTGGCGTACGCGATGGACTCCAGGTTGTCGTTCAGGCACATAGATCCAAATGCCCCAAGCGCCTCGTATTCTGGCCCCTCACCCTTCATGGCGTAAGGCCCCTCTTCGATCTCCACATAGCGGGCGCAGTGGATCGGGCAGGCATGGCAGGGCGAGGGGTGTTTCCTGAGGATCGTCTGGGCCATGGTGACGCCGCTGATCTTCGAATAGCCGTCCCATGTGCCGAGCTTCCAGTTCTTTGTTGGGGCATCCCCTGTTTGAGGGGCAGCAGCCATCGCCACTCCGGTACCGTATGCTTTTAAGGAGTTGGTGACAGGGTGTTCGACGATCTTCTTTGTTATCTCTTTGACAACTTCTTTCCACTTCTCCTCGTCAGAGACGGCTGGTTCCTTGTCGCCGTAGACGAAGATAGCTTTTAGCTTTTTGGAGCCCATGACAGCGCCGGCACCGCCGCGCCCGGCCGCGCGCGTCGTGTCTCCCATGATGTTGGCGATCTTGATCAGCTTTTCCCCCGCAGGCCCGATGGCGCAGCAGCTCCCGCGGGATAGCCCCGTCTCTGAAAAGATCCCCTTGACGGTGTCAGATACGGTTTTGCCCCACAGGGCTGAGGCATCCTTGATCTGGACGTCGTCGTTGTTGATGCAGAGGTAAACCGGCTTGGGAGATTTCCCTTCGATTATTATCGCATCGAGCCCTGCGCGCTTTAAGTTGTAGCTGAACTTTCCGGACCAGACGGAATCCAGCCAGATCCCCGTCAAAGGCGAGCGGCAGGCCACGCAGCATCTTCCAGAAGTGGGGAAGTTTCTGCCGTTCAGGGGGCCTGCTGCGAAAAACAGCTTGTTTTTTTCTCCGAAGACATCTTCATCGACAGGTATTTCCTCGTAAAGGTAGCGGGCGGCTAAACCGGAGCCTCCCAGATAGTCTCTCAGGTAATCTTCTGGTATTTTTTCTCTGGAGATCTTTCCTGTAGAGAGATCCACCCTCAGCAAGTTTCCGGTAAATCCGAACATTTTAGTTTCTTCACCTCTTTAATCTGGTAATAGCTCGGAGATCCTGATGACCGTCTTTGCGACATCGACGGCGTTTTGCCCTGTGATGATGATCGCACCTTCTCTCGCAAATCCGCCTTCGGTATAGAGCGCGGACGGCAATTTCCCATTCTTCAAGCACCCTTTTAGCAGATCGCTCAGGCTTTTGCCAGACTCCACATCGAGGCGCTCGATGTCTATGCCTTCTCTTTTTATCAGATCAACCAGTTCTTCGGAATACTTGATCTCCATGGCAGCGCGGCGCGAGGGGTCGAGCTGCAGGATCGCTAGCAGGATCTTCGCTGTGTAGCGAGATGCACCCCATGCCGGATAAGCAGCTGCCGTGATCCTGCCAAAGACTTCGGTCAGCCTGCCGGGTATGCCTGCTATGTCCCCTGTGGTTTTTGCTCCTTCTTTTGCCATTACGAGATTGCTGCGGATTTCCGGCAGCAGCCTGTAAGCCTTCCCTGCCTTGGCGAGCATGTTTACGGCTTCGACGATCTGCCCGAGGACGCAATAGGCATCAGACTCTGGGTTTGCCGTTTTTATCACCATCCTTTCTGCGGATTCTTTATGTCCGCTATGGCAACATAAGCAAAAACAATGCCACTCGTTAACTGAGGAGCTTTTATTTATTTTTTGTGGCCTAGAGGCCCCCTCATAAGATGTTCAAAAATTGCACACTGTTACATTATTGAGCAGCTTCGATGCGCCGCTGTCCCTTGGGAAGCGTAGGGTATCTTAAATGCAGCCTTCTGGCGGCACCGCCATGAGGTGTTGAGATCCCTGGATGATATTCTTTGGCACGACAATTGCAATAACGCCTCAGCAAGAAATCCGCCATAAGGAAAGGGGGAAAGTTCATGCGCGCCGCAACGATTGCGGGCAAGAAGAAGCTCGAGATAAAAGAAGTGGAAAAGCCGCGCTCTGAGAACGGCAAGGTTGTCATCAAGATCACGAATGTGGGGATCTGCGGCTCGGACCTTCATCTCTGGGAAAACGGTGACCGACTTGGGCTGATCATGGGGCACGAGTTTGCAGGAATAGTTGAAGACCCTGGCGCAAGGCGAGACCTCAAACCGGGGGACCGTGTGACAGCCTTGCCTGTCACCAACTGCGGCGTGTGTCCAAGCTGCATGGAGGGAAGGATAGACGAATGCCCTAGTCGCCTAGTGGGGATCTACGCCCCTGGGGCCTATGCCGAATACCTCGCCATACGCCCTGACATGGTGAGAAAACTCCCTGAAAACGTGAGCGAGCTTGAGGGAGCCATGACAGAACCGACGGCAGTGGCCCTGCATGCCATAAGGCTTGCAGGGGTGAGGCCGGGGGATAAGGTCCTCGTCACCGGAGGAGGGATCATCGGGTTGCTCTGCGCTGCTTGGGCGCGCATTGCTGGCGCAGGATATATCGCCCTCACGGAGCCAAACCCTGGGAGGCGCGAGAACGCCCTGAAAGCGGGGGACGCCGACGAGGTCTTTGACCCCTCGGATCAGGAGCTCGCCAAAAAGCTGGAGGAAGCAAGCAAAGGCGGCTTTGACGTTGCCTTTGAGTGCGCAGCTGTCCCTGCAGCGATTGCCACCGCCATCCAGGTTCTCCGAAAAGGGGGGAGGCTCATCCTCCTCGGCGTAAGCTATTCCCCCACCTCTATTCCCACGCTGCCGGTTCTCCTCAAGGAGCTGGAGCTGAAGGGCTCCTTCGGCTACCTTCCCAGCGAATTCGACCTGGCGATCGAGCTCATGGCAAAAAAGACCATCGCAACAGAGCGTTTTGTAAGCAAGATGATCGGTTTAGAGGAGATCCAGGAAGCCTTCGAAGCGTTAGCAAGCGGAAAAGGCGGGGAGGTAAAGATTGTCATCCGCCCCTAAGGCCTAAAGATTCAAGGGGAGGAGGTGAAGAAAGGGGAGGTTTGATCAGTCTTTGGAGTATGCAGATGGAGGTTACTCAACCATAAGCAAAAGGAGGTATCTGCTGTGAGCGAGCATGGCAAGGGGTTCAAAAAGGAGACCCTGATAGCAGCCTTCGTGGTTGCATTGATGGTCATCATCACGCTTGTTGTATTGGGTATTTTCAAAGTTAAGACCGGTTGGCCAGCATTTCTGACGCTCCTCTTCTTCTTTGAGTCAGGCAGAAAGATTGAGAACCTGAAAAATATCTTCTGTGGAGCAGTTGTGGGGATACTGCTGGCAGGGGCATTGCCCTACGCTGTGAAGGCGCTGGTTCCGTCGCTCGGGTTAGAGCCGGCTATTCTCCTCGTTGTCTTCATCATCGTCTTCTTGATCGTGGCTTTGGGCGATGTGGCACACATGTTCTTCAACAACTATGCCTTCGTCTATTTCACAATAGCGTCGATCTTCCCGAAGCAGGCGACATTGGAGTGGATCCTTGTGGCGGTTCTTGGTGGTCTCTTGTTCACAGGCGGCTCGCTCGGACTGCTGAAGCTGTTGATCAGGCATGAGGCACATTAATAGCTTAGCGAAGAGGAGTGGAACTCGATGATAGCGATCGATCTCACAGGGAAGGTTGCGGTTGTGACAGGGGCAGGCGGCGGTATCGGAGGAGATATCGCCAAGAAGCTGGCGGAGGCAGGAGCGGCTGTAGCTGCGAGCGATATCAACAAAGAGAGCGTAGATAAGGTTGTCGAAGAGATCGCCAAGTCAGGCGGCAGAGCGAAGAGCTACCAGCTGGACATTTCTGACGAAGCGGCCGTTTATGCTCATTTCGATGAGGTGGCAAAGGATTTTGGGACGATTGACATCTTGGTGGCAGCTGCAGGGATTGCGGGTGAAGGGCGGAATTTCTATGAGACCCCGACAGATGTCGCCAGAAGGATCTACGAGGTAAACCTGTTCGGAACGGGCTACTGCATAAAGGCCGCTTTGAAGTACATGATACCCAAGAAGTATGGAAAGATAGTCACTATTTCTTCAATAGCTGGCAGGATCGGAGAACCAGGCGTGGCCAACTACTCCATCACCAAGGCCGCTATAATTGCCATGACGCAGTCTGTGGCGCGGGCTCATGCCAAGGACAACATCAACGTCAACGCTGTCTGTCCGGGGTATCTCTACACCCCCATGTGGCAGAAAGGTGTGGAGAAATTCAGCAAGATCCTCGGAAAAACGCCCGAGGAGACTTGGAAGATGTTGGCTCTCGACAATATCGCCATGGGCCGTGCCCAGGAGCCCGAGGATATCTCTTACGCTGTCTTGTTCCTGGTTTCCGATCTTGCGAAGAACATCACAGGGCAGGCCCTGAACGTCTGCGGCGGTTCTCGCTTCAACTAAATTAAGAATAGAAAAGCCCAGGCTTTCGTGCCTGGGCTTTTCTACTCAATGGGGGATCAACTCCTTCAGCTTCGGGGTCAGGGGATAGAAGCAGATCCCCACTGTTCCAGGGCCAATGTGGGCTCCGATGACGGGACCCACTGCGCAGAGTTCGGGGTTGAGTCCTGGGCAGAGGCTCTTTACCCTGCTGAGGAGAGCTTTTCCTTCGTCTTCGCAGCCGACGTGGACGACCGCTGTCTTTAGGTCTGGATGCCTTCTGTAGGCCTTCTCTAGCTTGTCCAGCATGAACTGGATCCCTTTTTCCCTTGTGCGCACTTTTTCATAGAGGTCGATGATGTTGTTCTTGTCCCAGTTGAAGTAGAGGATCGGCTTGATCTGGAGCAGGCTTCCCAGCAGGGCAGCTGCCCCTCCGATCCTCCCCCCTCTGTGCAGGTACTCCAGCGTCCCAGGCATGAAGTAGAGGGAGAGGTGGTTGATCACGTGGTCCACGACCTCGAGCACCTCCTCCTTGGAGAAGCCGGCGCGGGCCGCTCTGGCTGCGGCATCGACGACCATGTACTGCCCTACTGCTGTCGCCCGGGAATCTATAACTGTTATGTCGACTTCTGGGAGCATCTGGGCAGCTGCCCGAGCGCTCTGGACGGTTCCGCTGATCCCCCCGGTGATGTGGATGGAGATGATGCTCTCGGCGCGCTCCGCCAGCTTTTTGTAGACCTCCAGGAAGTCCCCCACAGAAGGCTGTGAGGTCGTGGGGAGGGCCTTCGAGGAGCGCAGCCTTTCGTAGAAGGGATCGAAATCGTCGCCGAGGGCGACCTCGGGGAAGCTCTCCCCCTCGAAGTTGACTATAAGGGAGACCACCTCGATCCCGAACTCTTCCTTCATCCGCCGCGGCAAGTAGGCGGTGCTGTCCGTGACTATGCCGATTTTATCCATAAGCTTGCACCCTTTCCTCTTTAGGGTCAGTATTTGACCAGCCTCTGAAGCTCAGGGGTCAGAGGGTAGAAGCAGAGGCCCATGGCGCCTGGCCCGATGTGTGTTCCGATGACCGGCCCTACAGGGAGGATCTCCGGGCAGTATTCCGGGTATCGCTCTTTGATGCGCTCTGCCAGCGCCCTGCTCTCTTCCTCAGCGTTTACGTGGCCGATCACGGTTTTCATGGGGTGAGGCCTTTTTTCCATCTCTGCAAGGAGCCTCTGGAAGGCCTTTTCTCTGGTGCGCACCTTGTCGTAGAGGTCGATGATGTAGCCTTTGGCCGGGTTGAAATAGAGGATCGGCTTGATCTGGAGCAGGTTTCCGAGCAGGGCGGCTGCCCCTCCGATCCTCCCCCCTTTCCTGAGATAGTCCAGTGTGGCGGGGAGCATCAGCAAAAGTTGGTTTTTGACTATGTGGTCGATGATCTCCAGGACCCTCTCCTTTTCGAGACCAGCTCTAGCTGCTCTGGCAGCTGCGTCCAGGATCGTGTAGATCCCCACGGCTGTGGAGCCGGAGTCGATCACCGTGATGTCGAGTTCCGGGAGCATCTGCGCTGCTGCCCTGGCGCTCTGGACGGTTCCGCTGATCCCGCCGCTGATGTGCACGGAGATGATGCTCTCGCATCCTTCGCCGAGCCTTCTGTAAGCCTCCAGGAAGTCACCGACCGAAGGCTGAGATGTTGTGGGGAGCTGAGGGACGCGCCCGATCCTCTCGTTGAATTCCTTGAACTCCTCGTAGAGCTCATCCTCTTTGTGGCTTTCTCCTTCGAAGCTGACGATCAGGGAGACCACTTCGATCTGGAACTCTCCTTTGAAATCCCTGGGGAGATAAGCGGTGCTGTCGGTGACAAAGCCGATCTTGGACAACCCTCTCATTCCTTTCCTTCGGTTAGGGAAAGCTGATGGATCACGCCTAAATTATAATCTGTTTCATCCTCCTGGTGAAAGTGGTAAAATCATTATGTGTAATCTGCATATATCTGCCAGAGCAGGTGAATGGTGTGGAGGAGAAGGCGCGGGAACTCTACAGGCTGCGCTACCATGTGCTGGCAGCTGTGATGCTTGGCGGGATCATGGGGCCGATCGACGGGAGCATAGTCAACACCATCCTTCCGACGCTGAGCGAGTTTTTCAAAGCGCCTGTATCCGCTGTGCAGTGGGTGCCGATGATCTACCTATTGACTGTGAGCAGCCTGTTGCTTCTGTACGGGCGCCTTGGCGACATCTACGGATACCGCAGGGTTTACCTCTGGGGGCTGAGCTCCTTTGTAGTGACTTCTGCGCTGTGCGGCCTTTCTCCTTCCATCCGCTGGCTGATCTTCTTCCGCGCCCTGCAGGGGCTCGCCGCGGGAATGATGATGGCGGTCCCCTTTGCCATCATCACTGCCGTCTTTCCGCCGACAGAGCGGGGGAGGGCACTGGGCATCAACGCCATCAGCATCTCGGCAGGGCTTGCCATCGGCCCCTCGCTAGGGGGTCTGATCACGAGCCTGCTTGGTTGGAGGTATGCCTTTCTGATCAACATACCCATCGGGCTCTTTGGTCTCTACTGGGCTTGCCGCATCATCCCCGACCTGAAGGGGGAGCCCGGCAGGGTCGATGTCATGGGGGCTGTCACGGCTTTTGGTTTCCTGTTTGCTTTCCTGATGTTCGTCAACATTGCTCAGCGCTACGGCTGCAACCGGCTTGCCGCGGTTGCTTTGGCGATCTCGCTCCTCTTCTTGGCGGCGTTTCTTGGCCTTGAGAGGAAGTTGCCGCAGCCAATGCTCAACCTGTATCTCTTTAAAAACATCAACTTCTCCTTCGCCTGCTTGAGCGCGCTCTTCAATTTTATGGCTCAATATGTTCTGGTGTTCGTGACACCTTTCTACCTGCAGAGGGTGTTGGGCTTCGACTCCGGAAAGGTCGGCCTGATCATGACCGCCTTCCCTCTGGCGGTGATGGCCGTGGCTCCATTCAGCGGCTCGCTCTCCGACAGGATCGGCACCACGCTGCTCCCCGTCGTGGGCGCCAGCACTTCGGCGCTGGCGGTTGTTATGATGAGCACGCTTTCCAGCGCAGCTCCTCCTTCAGCCGTGATCTGGAGGCTGGTAGTCTTTGGAGCGGGCACAGGGATCTTTCAGTCGCCGAACACCAGCGCGGCTATGGGCACTGTTCCGAGGCCGTATCTGGGCATCGCCTCAGGCGTGCTGGCTACCGTCAGGAATGTCGGGATGGTGTTGGGGATCGCCACAGCCGGAGCCGCCCTCTACGCCTTCACCCCTCATCAGATGTTGCAGAGCCCTGTCTTGGGCTCAGGCGAGGCTCTGGAGTTCCTGCACGGCCTGCAGCGCACATACCTCGTCGGCGCCCTTCTCTGCGCCCTTGCGGCCCTGTCGTCGCTCGTGCGCAGGAATCTGCAGGGAGGGGGAGAGGCCACGGATAGAACGAGCGAAAGAGTGTCAGGCTAGTGAACAAAAGAAAAAATTTTGAGAAGGGAGATGGTTTTGTGGATAAGGTGCTGCTCAAACCTGCTAACGCCCTCTTCCCCGTGCCAGCGGTCTTGGTCACCTCAAGGCTCGGGGATGGCGAGCCGAACATCATCGCCATAGCCTGGACAGGGGTGATGAACAACAACCCACCTATGGTCTATGTGGCGGTTCAGCCTTCCCGCTATTCCCACAGGCTGATCAAGGAGTCGGGGGAGTATGTGATCAACATCCCCTCTGTGGACATGGCGCGAATTGTCGATTACTGCGGCATGGTCTCAGGCAGAGATGTCAACAAGTTCAAGGAAACCGGCCTCACTCCTCTGGCAGCATCGCAGGTCAAGGCTCCTCTGATCAAAGAGTGCCCTGTGAACCTGGAGTGCAAGGTGAGAGAGGTGCTCTCTCTCGGCAGCCATGACGTCTTCATCGGAGAGGTCGTGGCCGTCCACGCCGACAAGGATGTCCTCGGTGAGAAAGGGAGCCCGGATTTGGATAAGTTCAAGCCGTGCGCCTTCTGCATGGGCGAGTACTGGGGGCTCAAAGAGAGGATCGGCTCTTACGGCTTCTCCAAGAAGGGTAGCTGATTGCGATTTTTCCTGCAAAAAGCTGGCTAAAGAGGTTTGCCAGCATGCTCTTTTGGGTTGCTCGGAAGGTGCGATACCAGGTGGTTGTCCCGTTCCTTTGAAGCCAGGGAGTGGGCGCTTTCATGTTTTTAATGAGCTGCGGACATAGGGGAGCGGTGTTAAGTGTCTGAGTTTGTGATAGATGTTGCATTGGCGCCATCCTTAGTACAGCCTGCCTGGAAAGAGATGGTCTGCGTCGTCGTCGATGTGCTGCGGGCGAGCTCTACGATCGTCACCCTCTTCGAGAGGGGTTGCAGGAGAGTCTATACGGCCAGCTCGTGAGAAGGGGCTGCTCATCGGCGGTGAGCGCCGCGGCCTTCCGCTGAAGGGATTCGACTTTGGGAATTCTCCGTCTGAGCTGCAGGGAATGGACCTCGAAGGCAAGGATGTCGTCATGACCACCACCAACGGCACGAAGGCTATAAAAAGAGCGGCCTTTTCCCGGGCTGTGCTGATCGGCTGTTTTCTCAACGCTTCTGCCTGCTGCAGAAGGGCCTTGGGGTTCGCTCTGAAGTATGATGCTGATGTTGGGATCATCTGTGCCGGGGAAAAGGGCAAATTCGTCCTAGACGATGCCTCTTGTGCGGGATACCTTGTGAAGAAGCTGAAACTAACTGCTGCGTCTATGGGAATAAATCCGCTGCTTTCAGACTCCGCTCGGGCGGCTATCCGCCTCTTCGACTCCTATCCGGACATCCGCTCCTGCTTCCTCGATTCTACCAGCGGTCAGCGTCTTTTGGAGATCGGCATGGAGGACGACATCGCCGCCTGCGGCATGATCGATGTGTCGGAGGTTGTGCCTGTCCTCATCAACGGCGACCCCTGCGAGTTCAAGGCTATGGCCTGATTTCCCTTGGAAGAGAGGATCCCTGCTGCATGGTGTCGGCTGGGAGCGCAGCAATTGCGAGAAGGGGACGGGGGATGTGGCAGATGAAGGGTTTGCGGAGGAGCGTCAGGGGGTATCTTCTTTGCTCCAGGAGAGGGTGAGCGGCTTCAGACTTTGATAAACACCAAGCGATGGAAAGCGAGGAGGAAAACATAGCCCTGCGGCGAATGAATGGATCGAGGGCTTCCCTAAAGGAAACAGCTGGCAATATGGGTGGTGCCGCGTCATGGCTATAAGCATCGGAGGGACTGGTTTCCCTGAAAGAGCCCGTGAACTGGGAGGGAATGCAGCCGGGAAAACGGCTCATGGAGATTTTTCGGCGAAGCTTCGTGATGCTCTGAAAGGGGATCTCCAGGCGTTTGACTCTCTGTTCATAGCGGCAGGGAGGGCGTTTGGGATAGACCCTGCCCTCTTGAAGGCGGTCGCCCGCGCGGAGTCTGGGCTCAACCCGAGGGCGGTGTCCCCTGCTGGAGCGCTGGGGATCATGCAGCTGATGCCGGCTACTGCGAGGGCGCTGGGGGTCAAGGACCCCTTTGACCCTCTTCAGAGCATCTTCGGGGGAGCAAGGTATCTGCGCTATCTCCTCGACCGGTTCGGTGGGGACGTCAGGCTGGCATTGGCCGCCTACAACGCTGGGCCAGGCGCTGTGCAGAGGTGGGGAGGCGTTCCCCCTTACAGGGAGACCAGGGAGTATGTCGAGAGGGTGCTTGGATACCTGAAGCAGGATGACGGGACAGGAACCTTTGCCTCAGATCCCGGTTCGGGGACAACCCCGCAGGAAAACGCCGGGGATCTCACGAGCTTTCAGGAGATGCTGAAGATGTGGGGAGATGCCCTTATGCTCGAGGCCCTGCTGGAGATCGCTTCTTCGCCTGATGAAGAGGGATAGTGTCTGGCGGGGGGTCCGGGAGTCGAACCCGGCTGCATGGATTTAGAGTCCATGTGATCTTGCCGATCCACCCCCCGTGCTTTTTTATTTTAGCACAAGTCGCGGCTTCAACGCCATGGCCAGCATTGCGGCCA